>NZ_CP036250.1:2650000-2922500 GCF_004300825.1 Egicoccus halophilus | reverse complement strand
GGTGTGACGGCGTGCCTTTTGAAGAATGAGCCTACGAGTTAGCCGTCGCTGGCGAGGTTAACCTGTTGAGGGGAAGCCGAAGCGAAAGCGAGTCTGAATAGGGCGTGTAGTCGGCGGCGCTAGACCCGAAACCAAGTGATCTATCCATGGGCAGGGTGAAGCGAGGGTAAGACCTCGTGGAGGCCCGAACCGTTGTAGGTTGAAAACTGCTCGGATGACCTGTGGATAGGGGTGAAAGGCCAATCAAACTTGGTGATAGCTGGTTCTCCCCGAAATGCATCTAGGTGCAGCGTCGTGTGTTTCTTGCCGGGGGTAGAGCACTGTTTGGGCTAGGGGGCCTAAAAGCTTACCGAACTCAGGCAAACTCCGAATACCGGCAAGTGAGAGCACGGCAGTGAGAATGCGGGGGATAAGCTCCGTATTCGAGAGGGAAACAACCCAGACCGCCAGCTAAGGTCCCGAAGTTCTGGCTAAGTGGCAAAGGATGTGAGAACGCAGAGACAACCAGGAGGTTGGCTTAGAAGCAGCCATCCTTGAAAGAGTGCGTAATAGCTCACTGGTCAAGTGTTCTTGCGCCGATAATGTAACGGGGCTAAGCCAGGCACCGAAGCTGCGGATCTCAACCATAGAAGCGAAAGCTGGTTGGGGTGGTAGGGGAGCGTCGACACGAGAGTGAAGCTGCGGGGTAACCCAGTGGTGGATTCGTGTCGAGTGAGAATGTAGGCATGAGTAGCGAAAGGGGAGGGAGGAACTCCCCCGCCGATTGACCAAGGGTTCCTGGGGAAGGTTCATCCGCCCAGGGTAAGTCGGGACCTAAGGCGAGGCCGAGAGGCGTAGCCGATGGACAACCGGTTGATATTCCGGTACCACCTTCACCGCGTCTATACCGAACGTTTCATGCTAACCGTGTCTACGGACACGGGACCCTGGGGCTAGTAGGTCACCGATGGCGTGACGGAGAAGGCTAGGTGGACCCGGGCGTTGGTAGTCCCGGGACAAGCGTGTAGGCCGTGGGCCAGGGAAATCCGGACCACATACAGGCTGAGACGTGATGTCGACACTTTGTGGAAGCCATTGATGCCATGCTCCCGAGAAAAGCGTCTAGGGAGTTGTGAGGGTGCCCGTACCCCAAACCGACACAGGTGGTCAGGTAGAGAATACCGAGGCGATCGAGTGAACTCTGGTTAAGGAACTCGGCAAATTGGCCCCGTAACTTCGGGATAAGGGGCGCCTTGGATGGTTACCTCTCTTGCAGAGGGAAGCTGTTCGAGGCCGCAGTGACCAGGCCCAAGCGACTGTTTACCAAAAACACAGGAGCGTGCGAACACGTAAGTGGATGTATACGCTCTGACGCCTGCCCGGTGCTGGAACGTTAAGCGGAGAGGTTAGACGCAAGTCGAAGCTTCGAAGCCAAGCGCCAGTAAACGGCGGCCGTAACTATAACGGTCCTAAGGTAGCGAAATTCCTTGTCGGGTAAGTTCCGACCTGCACGAATGGCGTAACGACTTGGGCACTGTCTCAACCAGAGACTCGGCGAAATTGCATTGCGAGTAAAGATGCTCGCTACGCGCAGCAGGACGGAAAGACCCCGGGACCTTTACTGTAGCTTGGTATTGGAGCTTGGTACGTCACGTGCAGGATAGGTGGGAGGCTGTGAAGCTGGCACGCTAGTGCTGGTGGAGCCAACCTTGGAATACCACCCTTGACGTGCTGAGTTCCTAACCTCGGTCCGTGATCCGGATCAGGGACAGTGCCTGGCGGGCAGTTTAACTGGGGCGGTTGCCTCCCAAAAGGTAACGGAGGCGCCCAAAGGTTCCCTCAGACCGGTCGGCAATCGGTCGTTGAGTGTAAAGGCACAAGGGAGCTTGACTGCGAGACAGACATGTCGAGCAGGGTCGAAAGACGGGCTTAGTGATCCGACGGTGGAGTGTGGAATCGCCGTCGCTCAACGGATAAAAGGTACCCCGGGGATAACAGGCTGATCCTGCCCAAGAGTCCATATCGACGGCAGGGTTTGGCACCTCGATGTCGGCTCATCGCATCCTGGGGCTGGAGCAGGTCCCAAGGGTCGGGCTGTTCGCCCGTTAAAGCGGTACGCGAGCTGGGTTCAGAACGTCGTGAGACAGTTCGGTCCCTATCCGCTGCGCGCGTTGGTGATTTGACAGGAGCTGCCCCTAGTACGAGAGGACCGGGGTGGACGCACCTCTCGTGTGCCGGTTGTTCCGCCAGGAGCATGGCCGGTTAGCGACGTGCGGTGTGGATAAGCGCTGAAGGCATCTAAGCGCGAAGCCCACCTGGAGATGAGATCACCCACCCCTTCGAGGGGGTAAGGGCCCCAGTAGACGACTGGGTCGATAGGCCGGAAGTGGAAGCCAGGCAACTGGTGCAGCTGACCGGTACTAATAGCCCGAGGACTTGCCGTACCGCTCGCGCTCGCTATCCACTTCAACCACCACAGACTTCCAGCCTTCGGGCTGGTCCAGTCTCCCGTGGCCCTAGCGGAGGGGACACACCCGGCAACATTCCGAACCCGGAAGTTAAGCCCTCCAGCGCCGATGGTACTGCCGGGGAAACCCGGTGGGAGAGTAGGTCGCCGCGGGAACCATCCAACGTCGAGGCCGCCCCAACCGGGGCGGCCTCGACGCATTCCACCACCCACCCATCCAGACCGGCCACCCACCCGGCCACACCGGCCACCCACCCGCCGGTTGGCCCGGTTGGCGTGGGGTTCTTTGGGTTTTTGGGTGTGGAGGTTCGTCTGCCCGGGCCGCACGCCGGGAACGCCGTTCGGAGCCGAACGATTTCGCCTAGGCTGGGCGGATCGCCGGCTCGACGAGGGCCGGCACCGTCGGAGCCCGGGAGGGTGCGCCATGGTGCGCGGAGCACTCGAACAGCTGGCTCGCGAAGACAGGTTCGGTGCATGAGCGCCGCCGGTGGGCTCCAGGCCCGTGTCGCCGCTGACCTCGACGGGTTCGCGTTCGTGCCGGTCGGCCCCGACCGTGCTCTGGTCAGCGTCGGGGGCACGCCACGCTGCTGGTGGGAGCAGCACGGCGAACGCCGGCGCCTGCTGCGCCTCGAGACCAGTCGCTTCGTGCTCGACGGGCCGTGCACCGACGCGCAGGGCCGGCTGCGCCTGCAACACACCGGATCGGTGCGTCGGACCGGACTGCGTCTTCGTGTCGAGGGGCCCGACCGCCACCGCGCGCAGGAGATCGGCGATCGCCTCCTCGCCGACGGCGAACTGGCCCGGGCGAGCCTGCCGCTCGACTTCACCGCGTTCACGGTGTCCCCAGGGGGCGGACGCTGGCGGGTCGCGATCGAGCTGATGGGGGGCTCGTTCGTTCGGACCACGTTGCCGCCGAGCAGCAGCTACGTGCGGCTGGCAGCCGACCAGGTGGCGGCGTTGATGGCTACCGTCGGCGTCCTGCACCGCCGCTTGCCGGTCGACCCGGACACCTTCGACCTCGACCGGCCCGGTCCCGACCCGACCCTGGGCAGGGACCGGCGCACGGCGACCGACCACCACCTGCCCCGGAGGATGGCGTGACCCAGGCAACCCCCGACTGGCACCAGCTCGCGACGCAGTGGCGTCCCCGCTCCCAGGCCGTCATCGACGGCGAGCTCGTCGACGCGGTCGACGGTGGCACGTTCCCGGCCACGAGCCCCCGTGACGGCACCACTCTGGTGGAGGTGGCGGCCGCGCAGCGTGCCGACGTCGACCGGGCCGTCGCCGGCGCCCGACGCGCCTTCGAGAGCGGTGTGTGGTCGCGCACCGCTCCCGCGCAGCGCCGGCGCGTCCTGCTCCGCCTGGCGGAGCTCGTCGAGGCCAATGCCGACGAGCTCGCGCTCACGGTCGCGCTCGAGATGGGCAAGCCCATCCGCGACGCCCGCGACATCGAGGTCCCCGCGCTCGTCAAGACCCTGACCTGGTACGCCGAGCTGGCCGACAAGCTGCTCGACGAACTGCCGCAGACAGGACCTGATGCGCTGGCGATGATCACCCGCGAGCCGGTCGGTGTCGTCGGTGCCATCGTGCCCTGGAACTTCCCGCTGACGATGGCGGGCTGGAAGCTCGGTCCGGCGCTGGCGGTCGGCAACTCGGTGGTGCTCAAGCCGGCGGAGCAGTCGCCGCTCTCGGCGCTGCGCCTGGGCGAGCTGGCGCTGGAGGCCGGCCTGCCCGACGGCGTGCTCAACGTCGTGCCCGGCCTCGGACCCGACGCCGGTCAGGCGCTGGGCCGCCACGACGACGTCGACGTGCTCGCGTTCACCGGGTCGGGCGAGGTCGGCCGCGAGTTGCTGCGCTACGCCGCGGACTCCAACCTCAAGCGGGTCTACCTCGAACTCGGCGGCAAGACGCCCAACGTCGTGTTCTCCGACGCCCCCGACCTGGCGCAGGCCGCCGCCACCGCCGCCTGGGGCATCACCTTCAACCAGGGCGAGATGTGCACCGCCGCGTCCCGCCTGCTGGTGCAGCGGGACGTCCACGACGAGTTCGTCGAGCAGGTGATCGAGGCCATCGACCAGCGGCAGGTGGGTGATCCGCTCGATGAGGGCACCCAGATCGGCCCGGTCGTCGACGGCGAACAGCTCCAGCGGGTCCTGGGCTACGTCGACGTCGGTCGCGACGAGGGTGCCGAGCTGCGGGCCGGGGGCGCCCGCACCCTGCAGGACACCGGCGGCACGTTCGTGGAACCGACCGTCTTCACCGGCGTGCGACCGGACATGCGCATCGCACAGGAGGAGATCTTCGGTCCGGTCCTCAGCGTGCTGCCGTTCGAGGACGTCGACGATGCCGTGCGCATCGCCAACGGAACCGTCTACGGCCTGGCCGCCTCGGTCTGGACGCGGGACCTGGCCACCGCCCACACCGCGGCGCGGGCGATCCGCGCCGGGACCGTGTGGGTCAACTGCTTCGAGGAGGGCGACCTCAGCGTGCCCTTCGGCGGCATGAAGCAGTCGGGCACCGGACGCGACAAGTCGTTGCACGCGATCGACAAGTTCGTCGACCTCAAGACCACGTGGATCGCTCTCTGAGCCCGCGGTCGCCGGCGACCTGGGCGCTGGTCGTACTGCTCGCCGCCCAGGCCGCCGTCGCGACCGCCACGGTCGTCGTGGCCGGGCTCGTCGCGTCCGACGACGGTGGTGGCAACGCCGCAACGCTCGACCCGACCGCACTCGGCGTGCTGAGTGTCGGGATCGGCCTGCTCGTGGGACTGGTCGCGCTGCTGGTCGCCTCGCTGGTCGGTCTGC
This sequence comes from Egicoccus halophilus, assembly GCF_004300825.1. Lineage (NCBI taxonomy): Bacteria > Bacillati > Actinomycetota > Nitriliruptoria > Egicoccales > Egicoccaceae > Egicoccus > Egicoccus halophilus. The sequence goes on along the minus strand of NZ_CP036250.1, from coordinate 2,917,250 downwards.
TGCGCGGGCGTGCCTGGGCGGCCACCACCGCCGGGCTCGTCCAGGCGGTGCTCGTCGTCGGTGCAGCGGTCGGCCTGCTCTCGCTGGGCTGGCAGCCACCGCTGGCCGTACTGCTGCTCCTCGGTGGGCTCGGGCTGCTGCTGCTCGCCGGTCGCGCCCGTGAACGCCGTGGCTGACCCGCGGCGGTCCCGCCTGCCCGGCCGAACGGCCCGGCTCGACTAGGATGTCCGGTCGAGGTCCACGGGAGGTTGCCTCGGATGGTCTCACCCACCCGCTTGGAACGCGCCACCCACACCGTCTCCGCCGACCGCGCCGAACTCCGGGTCGAGGCGGGGATGGTCTGCATCTCCAAGCAGGGAGTCACCCGGCACGAGCCGGAGGAGATCCGCCTTCCGCTCGACCGGATCCGCGGTGCCGACCTCGAGAAGCCGTCCCGCGGACGCCCCGGTTACCTGCACGTCGCGGCCGTCGGCGGCACGCCCCGCCCGAACTCGACGCTGGCGGCGTCGGCCGACCCGTACACGGTCCCGATCACCGCACGCAACCTCGGCTCGGCCCGACGGTTCGTGCGGCTGGTCGCCGAGCACGTCCGGGCCCGTGGCCTGCCCTCCGAGCCGGGGCCTCCCGTCGGCCGCTCGACCAGCGTGCACGTGAGTACCCCGTCGACATCGGCGGCGCCGGCCGCCACGCGGACCGTCACGCCGGCGCCGCCGGTCCCGCCGCCGGGCGCCGACGCCTGATCCGCGGGACGGTCGCTCGCTCGGTGGTCGCTCGCTCGGTTGGTCACCGGGCGGTCAGTCGCCGGGCAGCAGGAACGGTCGGTGGACCACCTCGTCCAGGATCAGCGAGGTCAGGGTGCTGCGGGCGCCGGTGAGTCGACGGATCTCCTCGAGCAGGAACCCGCGCAGCTGCTCGAAGTCCGCCACGCGTACGAGCAGCAGGACGTCGGTCTCACCGGTCATGAGAGCGGCGTACTCCACGTGCGGCAGTGCCTGCACGCCTTCGCGCACCGTCTGCCAGGGCAGCGTCGCCCCCGGTCCGGCCGAGAGCAGGACCACGGCCGCCACCCCGAGGCCGAGCCGTCGACTGTCGACCACCGGTGCGAACCCGCGCAACACCCCTGCCTCGCGCAGGCGCTCGAGACGCTGATGGACGGCGGAGCGGGAGAGCTGCAGGCGCTCGGCCAGCGCCGTCACCGACGCGCGCCCGTCATCACGCAGCAGCGCCAGCAATTCGATGTCGGCGTCGTCCACAGGGAGCGACATCTGTCTCCTTCGGATGCAGTACGACGAACATTCTGTCGCAAGTGTGCCCTGCCGTGCGACGAATCGTCGTCACGGGACGATCGGTCGTGAACGGCGTGCGCCCCGTGTCTACGCTCGTGCGGTCCCAGGTTCGCGTGCGTCAGCGGTGAGGTCGACCGATGGGTGAGGGCGAGTATCCAGGTGCCGGTCCGGCCGCGGAGCGCGCCGGGACGCCCCCCGCCGAGACGGTCCCCGTGGCGGCCGGGTTGCCCCTCGACCCGTCACCGGCCCAGGCCGAGGCACTGCTGGAGCGGGCCGCCACGCTCGTCGCCGCCCTGTTCGACGGCGTCGGGGAGCGGCCCGTCGAGGGCGATGCTCCCGACCCCGAGCTGATCGCCGGTCTGCTCGCCGACCGGCCCGGCGCACCGGTGCACACCGACGACGCGCTCGCGACGCTGATGCGGGCCGTCGCACAGGGGCACGAGAGCCGCACCGGCGGCCACCTCGCCTACATCCCCGGCAGCGGCCTGTTGACCGCGTCGCTGGGCGAACTGCTCGCCAGCGCCTCGAACCGCTACACCGGCCTGCAGGCGCCCTCGCCCGGTGCGGTCGCGCTCGAAGCCGGCGTCCTGGGGTGGTTGTGCGAGCTGTTCGGCATGCCCGACGGCGCGCAGGCGGTGCTGCTCTCGGGCGGATCGATGGCCAACCTGACGGCGCTCGTCGCCGCGCGGGAACGTCAGGCGCCCGGGGAACCGCACCGGGCCACCGTCTACGTCGGCGAGCAGGCGCACGCGTCGGTGCGCAAGGCGGCCCGCACCATCGGCATCCTGCCCGAGCACGTCCGGGTGTGCCCGTCCGCGGACGGCATGCGACTCGACGTGGAGGCGATCCGGGTCCTGATCAAGCAGGACCGTGCCGACGGGTTGGTCCCCACGGCCGTCGTGGCCGCCGCGGGGACGACCAACACCGGGGCGGTCGACTGCCTGCCGGCACTGGCCGACCTCGCCGCGGAGCTCGGCGTCTGGCTGCACGTCGACGGGGCGTACGGCGGCTTCTTCCAGTTGACCGAGCGCGGTCGTGCGCGCCTGGAAGGCATCGAACGGGCCGACTCGATCACGCTCGACCCGCACAAGTCGTTGTTCCTGCCGTTCGGCACCGGCGCGCTGGTCGTGCGCGAGCGTTCGTCGCTGACGGAGGCGTTCGGCGAGGACGCCGACTACCTGCGTGACCTGCCCGACCCCGCGCAGCTGCCCGACCTCGCCGAACTGACCCCGGAGCTGACCCGCGAGTGGCGCGGTGCGAAACTGTGGCTGCCACTCAAGCTCCACGGGCTCGCGCCCTTCGTCGACGCCCTCGACGCCGACCTCGACCTCGCCGCCGAGGCCCACGACGCGTTGGCCGCCATGCCCGGCGTGACCACCTGTGGCGCGCCGGACCTGTCGATCGTGGGCTTCCGGGTCCCCGGCGACGACGCCGCGCAGGACGCCGCGCTCGCGCACGTCAACGCCGAGGGCCGTGTCCGGCTGTCGAGCACCAACCTCGAGGGGCAGGTGGTGCTGCGCCTCGCCGTGCTCTCGCACCGCACCCGCCGGCACCACGTCGAGTACGTGCTCGACCGGGTCCGCGAGGTCGTGACCGGCGCCTAGTCGACCGACGAGCCGACGTCGACGGGCAGCCCGGCCACGCGTGCGAGGAACGCGTCGACGAGCGTGGCCACGTCGCGGCGGCACCGCGCGAGATGTCGATCGGCGTCCGTCACCAGCGCCTCGAGGTCCCCGCCGGTCGCACGGCGCAGGTCCGCGGCGGCGCCCTCGCCACCGAGCTCGAGCCAGCTCGCCAGGATCCTGCTGTCGACCTCCGGGTGGAACTGCAGGCCGAGATTGCGCCGCAGGCGGAACGCCTGGGGGCCGACGGCGTTGCGGGCCACCTCGACCCCGCCGGTCGGGACGGTGAAGACGTCCGAGTGCCACTGCATCCAGGGTCCGGACGGCACCAGCTGGGGGTCGTCGGTGTCCAGCGAGCCGAAGCCGATCTCGGGTCGCGGTGCGGCGCGGACCGTCCCGCCGTGCGCGGCCGCCAGCGCCTGACCGCCGAAGCAGATCCCGAGCACCGGGACGCCGTCGCGGTCCGCTTCGCGCAACAGCTCGAGCTCCCGCTCGATCCAGGTGCCGACGGTCTGCTGGTCGTACAGCGACCAGATGGCCCCGAGCGGCACCACCAGGTCGAACTCGCGGGCGGCGGGGTAGGGACCGAGGTAGGTCCCGTCGCTGATGGATCGACCGATCGGCAGGACCTCGAGGTCGAAGCCGCGTCTGCGCAGGTGCTCGCCGACGAGCCCGGGTTGCGCCGCAGGGTCGTGCTGGATGAACAGGGCCCGCATCTCGACTCCCTCGCCGGGGCGCGCAGTCTAACTGTTCGGTCCCGAACGGTTCTGCTACCGTCGTTCTCGGGACGGTGCCCGTCGCAGGGCGACGGGTGCCACGAGAGGGAGGACGCGCGCGTGACGGTGCCGACCATGACCGCCGGGGCCAGTCAGGTGCTCGGCGACCGGTGGCTCGACATCACCGACCCCGACGTCTACCGCGCGGGAGTCCCGCACGGCACCTTCGACCGGCTGCGCCGTGAGGACCCGATCAGCTGGTGGGAGGAACGCGACGGCAGCGGGTTCTGGGCCGTCACGCGCTACCGCGACGTGATCGACCTCAACCGGGACTTCAAGACCTTCACCTCCACCCAGGGCATCCGCCTCGAGGAGATGGACACCGAGGAGCTCGAGGCGCGCAAGACGCTCATGGAGCTCGACCCCCCCGAGCACACGCGGCTGCGCCGGCTCGTGCAGGGCGGGTTCACCCGACGCATGGTCGCCAGCTACGAGGACGCGATCCGGGCGCTGGCCACCGAACTGCTCGACGAGGTGCTGCCGCGCGGGCGCTTCGACTTCACCGTCGACGTGGCCCGGCAGCTGCCGCTGCGCATGCTCGGGCGTCTGCTCGGCGCGCCCGCGGAGGACTACGACTGGCTGGTCGCGCACGGCGACGCCATGATCGGCAACTCCGACCCGGAGTTCACCGCCCACGTCGTCGACCAGACCGACACCGAGGCGTTTCGGCTGATGCCGTTCCGCAGCCCGTCCGGGGTCGAGCTGTTCGAGTACGCCCAGCGCCTGGCCGACGCCCGTCGTGCGGCGCCGACCGGCGACGTCGTCAGCCAGATGCTGGCGCCGACCATGGACGGCGAACCGCTCACGGACCTCGAGTTCAACAACTTCTTCACCCTCATGGTCGCTGCCGGCAACGACACCACCCGCTACTCGCTGGCCGCCGGACTGCTGGCCCTGCTCGACCACCCCGAGCAGCTCGCCCAGCTGCAGGCGCGGCCGGAGCTGATGCCGACGGCGGTCGAGGAGATGCTGCGGTGGTCGTCGGTCACCATGCACTTCCGGCGGACCGCCACCCGCGACGTCGAGGTCCACGGGCGCACGATCCGCGCCGGGGACAAGGTCGTGCTGTGGTGGATCGCGGGTGACTTCGACGACGCCCAGTTCGACGAGCCGTTCCGCTTCGACATCACCCGTGACCCCAACGACCACCTCGCGTTCGGTCGGGGCGGACCGCACCGCTGCATCGGTGAGTGGCTGGCACGGCTCGAGATGCGGGTGACGATGGAGGAACTGCTGCCGCGGTTGGCCGACGTCCGGGTCGCCGGGCCCGTCGAACGGCTGCGGTCCAACTTCATCAGCGGTATCAAGCACCTGCCCGTCGAGGTCGCGGTGCGCTGAGTCGGCAGAGGTCGGTCGAGGCGTCGCCCGCGCGGCGCAACGAAGGTGGTGCGGCCGGGGGAGGGCCGTGCCACGACGATGGAGAGAGGGCAGCATGGACACCTACGAGCGCATCCGCGTGCTGTGGCCGGACCACCTCGGTCTGGCCCGAGGCAAGTACCTGCCGATCCGCTACGCCGACAGGGGCGCGTTCCACTGCTTGTCGCTGTTCGCGCTCGGCTACGACCGGGAGATGACCCCGGCGCCGGGCACGCGCATGCTCGAGGGGCTGCCCGACCTGCATGCCACCTTCGACATCGAGCAGGTGCGCCGGGGCTGGGAGCCCAACACCGGGGTCGCCGTCGCTGACATCTGGTTCCGCGGTGAGCCCGTCGAGATGTCCTCCCGACACGCGCTCAGGCGGGCGGTCGAGGCGTGGGAGGAACTGGGCTACACCGCCAAGGTCGGCATCGAACTCGAGGCCTTCGTCCTGCAGCCCGACGGTCAGGGCGGCTGGGAGCCGTGGGAGACCCCCGGCGGCTACGTCTACGGCACGGGCACCTGCGTCGACCCGATCGGTCTGCTCGACGAGATCATGCGCGAGGCCGCCGAGGCGGACCTGCCCATCGAGTCGATCAACTCCGAGTACGACATCCCCCAGTTCGAGCTGACCCTGCACTACGACGACGCGCTCAAGGCCTGCGACGACGCGTTCCTGTTCAAGGTGCTGGCGCGCGAGGTGGCCAGTCGCCACGGCCTGCTGCTCACCTTCCTCGGCAAGCCGCTCGGCGACCGGGGCGGGTCGGGCCTGCACGTCAACGTCTCGTTCTCGGACGTCAACGGCCACAACGCGCTCAACGACGAGACCGCCGAGGACGGCCTGTCCAAGCTCGCCCACCAGGCCATCGCCGGCATGTCGGCCCACCACCGCGGCATGACGGCCCTGCTGGCGCCCACCGTCAACGCCTACAAGCGGCTGCGTCCCGGACAGATGTCGGGCTACTGGAACAACTGGGGCTACGACCACCGCGGCACGACCGTGCGCATCTCGCCCGAACGCGGGCCGGGACTGCGGCTCGAGCACCGCATGGCCGACGGCGCCGCCAACCTCCACCTCGCGGCTGCGGCCGTCCTGCAGTCGGCCCGCCTCGGCGTCGAGAACGACCTCACACCGCCACCGGCCGAGACCAAGGACTGTCTGACCGAGACCGACGCGACCGAGCACTGCCCGGACTCGCTGCGCCTCGCCCTCGACGCCCTCGAGCACGACACCGTGTTCGTCGACGCGCTCGGTCCCGGCCTCGTCGAGCACTTCGTCGCCATCAAGCGCGCCGAGTGGGAACGGTTCGCGTCGGCCGTCACCGACTGGGAACTGCGCGAGTACCTGCCCTTCCACTGACTTCCCCGATCCCGGGTCCCCCGTCTCGACGCTGCGCTCCTCGTTGCCCCCAGGCAGTCCGCGCGTCGTACGGTGGCGGAGGCCCCGCCCGGAGCAGGTCAGGCCATCACCGCATCGCAACTGGAGGACGTCGTGAGTGACCAGCGGGTCGAGGTCAACGGCTACGAGGTGTCGACGCAGCACTACGTCGGTGGACGTCGCGTCGGCAGCGAGGGCACCTTCGAGGTGCGCTCGCCGCTGGACTGGGACTGGAAGCTCGCCGACGTCGCCCGCGGCGACGAGCAGACGGCCCGCGACGCGGTGAGCGCCGCCGAGCAGGCCTTCCCGGCCTGGGCGGCGCTCTCGCCCGAGGAACGGGCCGACCACCTGCACCGGCTCGCCGACGTCATCGACGCCAACGTCGAGCGCGTCGCCGCGGTCGAGACGGTCGACATGGCGATGCGCCTGCAGAGCCTGCGCGAACGGCTCGTGCACCGCGGGGCGGAGAACTTCCGCAACTACGCCGACCTCGCCGCAGGGCACGAGGAGCGCGTCTGGTCGTCCAAGGGCACCGAGAACCGGGTGATCCGCATGCCCGCGGGTCCCGCGGTCATCATCACCCCGTGGAACGCGCCCTGGATGCTGTCGACCTGGAAGCTGGCGCCCGCGCTCGCCGCCGGCAACACCGTCGTGCTCAAGCCCGCCGAGTGGTCACCGTTGTCCGCCTCGATCCTCGCCGACCTCGCCGAGCAGGCCGAACTCCCGCCGGGCGTGCTCAACGTCGTGCAGGGCATCGGCGAGGAGGTCGGTGCAGCCCTCGTTGCCGACCCGCGGGTCCGGCGCATCTCGTTCACCGGCTCGCCCGAGGCCGCCCGTCACATCGGACGCGCGGCCGCCGAGAACATCGTGCCCTTCACGGCCGAACTCGGGGGCAAGGGCCCGCTGATCGTGTTCGAGGACGCCGATCTCGACGCCGCCGCGAAGAAGGCGGCGTGGCAGTACGACGACTCGGGTCAGGTGTGCCTGGCCGGGACCCGCCTGCTGGTGCACGAGTCGCTCCGCGACGCCTTCCTCGAACGGTTCCACGCCCATGCCGACACCCACGTGCTCGGTGACAGTCGGGCCGACGACACCACCATCACGCCGATGATCCACCCCGACCACCTCGCACGCGTCGACGGCTTCGTGCAGCGTGCCCGCGAGGCCGGCGACACGATCGTGCGCGGAGGCGCCGTCCACGCCGGGGGCGGGCTGTTCTACGAGCCGACGCTGATCGAGCCGGCCTCCAACGACGCGGAGATCGTCCAGCGCGAGGTCTTCGGTCCCGTGCTCACCTTCCAGACCTTCGCCGACGAGTCCGAGGCGGTACGGCTGGCCAACTCCACTCCCTACGGACTGTCGGGCATCGTCTACACCACCTCGCGTGAGCGCGCCGAACGCGTCGGGCGCGCGGTGCGGGCCGGCACCGTGTGGGTCAACACCTTCCTGGTGCGCGACCTCACCGCCCCGTTCGGTGGCTGCGGCATCTCGGGCATCGGCCGCGAGGGCGGCGACTTCGCGCTCGAGTTCCAGGCCGATCTCCAGACCCTGCAGATCCTGGACGACTCGACCGACTGAGTCCGGTCCCGGTCCCGGTCCCGGCCTCGGCGTCGACGCCGACGGGAGGTCGTTGTGCGAGACTCCCGCGTCGTTCACCGAACCGGGATCGAACGTGTCACCACAGACCACCGGACAGACCCCGCCCGCCCCAGAGGTCGCGACGGGCCCGCTCGGGCGGAACTACCTCAAGCTGTGGACCGCGTCGACCGTCTCGAACCTCGGTGACGGCATCGACAACGCGGCCCTGCCGCTGCTCGCCGAGGCGCTGACCCGCGATCCGCTGCTGTTCGCCGGGGTGGCGACGGCGAACCGTCTGCCATGGCTGCTGTTCAGCCTCCATGCCGGGGCGATCGCCGACCGGGTCGACCGCCGCAAGCTCATGGTGGTGTCCAACGCGATCCGCTTCGTGCTGATGGGCGCGTTGGGCCTGGCCGTGCTGACCGACACCGCCTCGATCTGGCTGCTGTACCTCGTCGCGCTGGGGCTCGGGACCTTCGAGGTGTTGTTCGACAACGCCGCGCAGGCGCTGATGCCGGCCGTCGTGTCGCGGGAGCAACTGGAGAAGGCGAACGGGCGGCTGTTCGCCGGGGAGATCGTCACCAACCAGTTCGCCGGTCCGCCACTGGGAGCGCTGCTGTTCGGCGTCGCGGCGTCGCTGCCGATCCTGCTCGACGCCGGCACGTTCCTGGTGTCCGCCACGTTGATCGCGATGATGAGCGGCGACTTCCACCGCCGCCGCCGTGCCGTCCCGCCCCGTCCGGTCGCCGGCGCCGGTGTGACCGACGGGGACCCCGTCGCGTCCCCGACGGAACTCGCGCCGGGCGCGGACCCGAGCCTCCCCCTCGACGCCCGGACCGACGCGGACGCCGGGACGAGGGAGGGACCCTCGGCGTCCGACGTCGCGCCCGGGCCGGTGGAGGCCAGCGCATCGCCGAGGATGCGCACGGAGATCGCCGAGGGGCTGCGCTGGCTGTGGCAGCACCGGTTGCTGCGCACGCTCGCGATCCTGCTGGCGGCGATGAACGGCACCGGCGCGTTCGGCGCGGCCATCCTGGCGCTGTACGCCGTGGGTGAGGGATCGGTGCTCGGTCTCGACGCGTTCGGCTGGGGGTTGCTGCTGACCGCCGGCGCCGCCGGCTCCTTCGCCGCCAGTTTCGTGGCGGAGCGGGTCGTGGCACGCTTCGGCCGGTCCCGTGCCCTGTGGATGACGCTCCTGTCCGCGGTCGTCGTCCCGTTGGGGATCGGCCTGACCTCGCGCGTGGGCGTGGTGGTCGCGGCCCAGGTGCTGTACGGGTTCGCCGCGGTGCTGTGGAACGTGATCACCGTCTCGCTGCGCCAGTCCATCATCCCCGACGACCTGCTCGGCCGGGTCAACAGCGTCTACCGCTTCCTCGGTTGGGGGGCGATCCCGGTCGGCTCACTGCTCGGCGGGGTGATCGCGAGCGGCCTGGGGCTGCGGGCGCCGTGGATCGCGGCCGCCGTGGTCATGGCGATCGCGTTGCTCGCCGCGGTGGGCACCATCAACGACCGCACCATCGACGCCGCCCGCGCTGCCACCACCTGACCCGTACCGCGCGGACTCGCCCCCGGACGTGCACCACCTCCCCCGGGAGCACGCATCGACACGCCCTACGTCCGGCACCCGCGCCGCGGCGGCGAGGACCGGCGGCGAACCGACTCAGTACCGGCGTGGGACGAACCGCTGGTGTTCGATCGGCGGGCGGTCGACGTTCGGGGCGGGCGGTCGGGGTGGGAGCTCGATGCGTTCGGGCGTGACGTCGGTGTAGGGGAACTGGTCGAGCAGGTGGGCGATGCAGTTGAGTCGTGCGTGACGCTTGACCTCGGCGTCGATGACCCACCACGGGGAGTCGTCGGTGTCGGTGTGGGCGAACATGTCGTCCTTCGCGCGCGAGTACTCCTCCCATCGTTCCCACGACGCGAGGTCCATCGGGGACAGCTTCCACCGCTTGGTGGGGTCCTCGGCGCGGGCCCGGAAGCGTCGCTCCTGCTCCTCGTCGCTGACGGAGAACCAGTACTTGACCAGTTGGATGCCGGCGCGCTGCAGCAGGCGCTCGAACTCGGGGACCGAGCGGAAGAACTCGGCGACCTCGTCCTCGGTGGCGAAGCCCATGACGCGCTCGACACCGGCGCGGTTGTACCAGGAGCGGTCGAACAGGACGAGCTCGCCCGCCGCGGGCAGCTGCTCGACGTAGCGCTGGAAGTACCACTGGGTCTTCTGCCGGTCACTGGGAACACCCAGCGCGACGGTGCGCACGACCCGGGGGTTGGTCTTGGAGGTGATGCGTTCGATCGCCCCGCCCTTGCCGGCGGCGTCGCGACCTTCGAACAGCACGACGGCGCGGTGGCCGGTGTCCTTGATCCACTGCTGGAGTTTGACCAGCTCGACCTGGAGCCGGGAGAGCTCGCGTTCATAGACCTTCTTGCGCAGCTTGCCGTCCCGGTAGTCCTCAGGCGCTGGTCGCCGCTCGTCGTCCGAAGTCGTCACCGGGATCCTCCTGATCGCTGTGGGTGGGGGCCAGGGGTTCGAGCAGTCCGGCCACGACGTGGGGGTGACCGTGGTGGGTGCCGTGCCCGGCACCCCGGACGACCTCGAGGCGCACGTCGCGGGTCAGGTCGCGCAGTTCCTCGACCCAGGGTTGGGTGACCATGGGGTCGCGCTCACCCCGGACGATCAGCACCGGTTGGCGCACGAGCGGTAGCCGCTGGTCGATGCGGTGGCGCAGCGCCGCACGCATGTACTTGAGCGCGGCGCTGCGGTTGGTCAGCGCGCTGTCGGTGAGCACGGTCGCGATCAGCGAGGGGCGCTCGCGGAAGGCGTCGGCGAGCAGCAGTGCGGCCTGGCGGAAGAACCCGTGACGGTGCCGGTCGACGGTGGGACCGATGAGCACGAGACGTTCGACGAGTTCGGGGTGGCGGATCGCGACGTCGGTGACGACCTGACACCCCATCGAGTTGCCGACGAGCGTGGTGGGGTGGCGGCGGGTCGTGCGTAGCCAGTCGGCCAGGACGTCGGCGAGTCCGGCCACGTCGGTGGGGATGTCGTCGGCCGAGCTCGACCCGATGCCGGGGAGTTCCACGGCGGCGGCGGGGACGGTCCCGTCGAGGGCCTGCAGCAGCGGACGGAAGTACCGGCTGGTGGTGCCCGATCCGTGGACGAGCACGAGCGGAGGTCGTCCGGGTCGGCTGGCGTCGGTGGTCTCGCGGGAGTGCAGCACCCGGTGGCCGACGACGGTCCAGCGTCGGATCAACACGTTGGCTCCTGCCACCGCGGCCGGTGGGGGCGCGTCGTCGCCGGATGCGTGCGCCGCAGGGGGCGGCCCCGTTGCGGCGCGACGTCGTCAGTCCCGGCGGGGGGCGCGGATGCCGCGGTACTCCCAGTCTCCACCCAGAGCGGTCGAGCGCACCTCCTCGGACTCGGTCGGTTGGGCGCCGACGTCCTCACGGATGGCCGTCGGGCCAGCGACGATCCGGTTGCGCAGTGTTCCGAGCCCCTCGACCTCGACCTCGACGACGTCGCCGGGTCCGACCGGGCGGGAGTTGGCGGGCGTGCCGGACAGGATCACGTCGCCGGGTTCGAGACTGATGGTGCGGGCGAGGTCGGCCACGAGGTAGGCCATGTCCCACTCCATCTCGGCGGTGTTGCCGTCCTGGCGGACCTCGCCGTTGACCAGCGTGCGGATGCGCATGCCGTCGCGCGGGTCCCAGTGGTCGGCCGAGACGAGACCCGGGCCGAGCGGGCAGAGCGTGTCGGAGCCCTTGACCCGCAGCATCGACCCGGCGTCGGTGTCGCGGAAGTCGTGCAGGCCGTAGTCGTTGGCGACCGTGTAGCCGGCGATGGCGTCCCAGGCCTGGGCCTGGGTCACGTTGCGGGTGTGGCGGCCGATGACGATCCCGATCTCGCCCTCGTAGTTGAGCCACTGGCAGCGTTCGGGGCGCACGATCGCGCCCTCGTGGGCGTTGAGGGCCGACACCGGCTTGGAGAAGTAGGTCGGCGCGGCAGGCAGGGTGGTGCCGAACTCCTCCACGCGCGAGCGGTAGTTGAGGTGCACGCACAGGATCTTGCCCGGGACCACCGGCGGCAGGTGCAGCGCGTCGTCGATCGCGACGCGCCGACCGTCACCGGCGACCAGGTCGTCGCCGTCGCGAACGGCCGTGACCGCAGCGCCCTCCAGCAGGATCCGGCGGGTCTCCATTGGTGTCTCGCTCTCCCTCGACGGCACGCGCGTCCGAACGTTCGGCGCCGAACGGTAGTCGCTGAGCGGCCGTCGGGCTGTCGCATCGTCCACGCGGTGCGGCGGGGACCCGACGAGGTACCCGCGGGTCCGGGCGCGCGCCCTGGGCCGAGGCGGTGTACGGCGCAGTGGCGGTCGGCCCCGTGCTTCGGTTATCGTTCGGAGCCGAACGGTTCTTCGTTCGTGGCACGCACCGGGAGCGTGAGGGAGCACTCGTGGCCGAGTTGCAGGGTTTCGTCTTTCCGCGGACCGCGACCGGCAGGTCGTCGATCCTGCCGGCACCGCCGTGGCACTACAGCGGTGAGTTGCTGACCATCGAGTACCGCACCGATCCCGACCGGGTGGTCGAGCTGCTGCCCGACCCGATCGAGCCGGCCGACGACCCCGGCGCGGTGGCGCTGGTGTGGGCCGACTGGCAGTCGTGCTCGGACTCGTTCGACGAGCTGCTCGACCCGGTGCGCTCGCAGTATCGCGAGGTCTTCTTCGTCATCCGGGGCCGCCACCAGGGTGAGCACTACTCCCGGTGCGCCTACATCTGGGTCGACTCGGACTTCTCGATGGTGCGTGGCCACTACCAGGGCTATCCGAAGAAACTCGGCTCCATCCACATGACCCGCCCGGTGGCGTACGGCAAGGCCGGACCGCGGCTGGAGTCCGGTGGCCGGTTCGGCGCGACGCTGGCCGCCTACGACCGGCGGCTGGCGGAGGCCCGGTTCACCATCACCGGAACGACCGAGACCGGCGGGTTCGTCAACAGCCACGCGATGCTGCACAGCCGCTTCCTGCCGGCGATCGAGGGCGCCGACGCCCCGCCCTCGCTCCACGAACTGGTCACGATGAAGACCGTGGCCGTCGAAGCCGGCCCGATCTACACCGGGAACGCGGAGCTGACGTTGTTCGACGTGCCCGGCGAGGAGTTCGGACTGCTGCAGCCGCGCGAGATCCTCGGTGCCTACTACCGCCAGGTGGGCGCCACGTTCGCCGGCGGCACCACCGTCCACCGTTACCAGGACTGACGTCAAGGAGACCGTGCCATGGGTGAGATCGTCGGAGCGGGCCTGATCTCGCACGCCCCCACCATCATGTTCGACGAGCCGACGCGGCGGGAGCTCAACGAGGGCAAGGAGATCTCGCTGGTCCCCGGCCTCGTGCGGCTGCGCGACGAGGTGCTCGACGCGTTGCGGCCGGACACGATCGTGGTGCTCGACACCCACTGGTTCACCACCGTCGAGCACGTGGTGTCCGCGCACGACCACCGCGAGGGCAAGATGACCTCGTCGGAGCTGCCGCGCGGCATGTGCCAGGTGCCCTACGCCTACGACGGCGACCCCGATCTCGCCCGGCTGATCGAGAAGCACGGCAACGAGCACGGCACGCCGACGACGGCGATCGACGACCCCTACCTGCCGGTCTACTACGCGACCGTCAACCTCGTGCACTACCTGCACCGGGGCGAGAAGTTCGTGTCGGTCTCGATCGTGCAGACCGGGGACGACGACGACTTCCTCACGCTCGGCAAGGCGATCGGCGACGCGGTCGCCGCCAGCGACCGTCGGGTGGTGGTGCTCGCCAGCGGCGGGATGAGCCACACCTTCCACCGCCTGAAGGCGCTGCCCGACCACGAGGCCAGCGACCCGAAGCACATCGTCACGCCCGAGGCGCGGGCGGCCGACGAGGAGCGCGTCGCCTGGATGGAGGCGGGCGACCACGCCCGGGTGATCGACGGCATGGACGCCTACCACCCCCACAGTCCCGAGGGCGGCTTCGGGCACTACCTCGCGATGGCGGCGGCCATCGGCGGTCGCGACTGCACCGCCCCCGGTCGTCGGTTCTCCGACTACGAGAACGCGACCGGCACCGGTCAGGTCCACGTCTGGTTCGACCGCCCCGAGGGTGGCTGGACCGCCTGAGGGCGTCGCGGTCCGGGCCGTCTGCGCCATCCGGCGCGGTCCCGGGCACCGTCCTTGGCCACCTGCACGATGCCGAACGCCGACCGGACCGGTTGGCTGCGGGCGGGCGGCCGAACCGGCACGTCCCGCCAGCCGGCGGGACGCGGACCCCTCGTGTTCCGGGAGCACGCCATGGACTCGCATCTGGCCGACGTCTGGTTCGAGCTGACCGACCTGCAGGTCGTCAGCGGCTCGGGCGCGACGATCACCACCGTCGACGGCGTCGACCACCTCGACCTCACCTCCGGGATCGGGGTGGCCAACACCGGCCACTGTCATCCGGCGGTCGTCGAGGCGGTCCGGGAGCAGGCGGGCCGGTTCCTGCACGCCCAGGTCAACTGTTACCGGCACGACCGGCTCGAGCCGCTCGCGGCGCGGCTGGCCGAGGTCACGCCGGCTGGCATCGAGCAGTTCTTCTTCGCCAACTCCGGTGCGGAGGCCACCGAGGCGGCGGTCAAGCTGGCCAAGCAGGCGACCGGGAAGCCCAACGTGGTCGTGTTCCAGGGCAGCTTCCACGGCCGCTCGCACCTGACGATGGCCATGACGACCTCCAAGGCGGTCTACCGGGCCGGTCACGCGCCGCTGCCGTCGGGGGTGCTGGTGGCGCCGTTCCCGTACACGTTCGTGACCGGTGAGGACCTCGACACCTCGGTGGCCCGCTGTCTGCGCGAGTTCGACCTGTTGCTCACGACGCAGACCGCCCCGTCGGAGGTCGCCGCGGTCGTGATCGAGCCGGTGCTCGGCGAGGGTGGCTACGTCCCCGCGCCGCGGGCGTTCCTCGAGGGCCTGGCGGAACGCTGCCGGGCGCACGGGATCCTGTTCGTCGCCGACGAGGTGCAGACCGGCTTCGGTCGGACCGGTGCGCTGTTCGCGATCGAGCACACCGACGTGCAGCCCGACGTGCTCGTGATGGCCAAGGGCATCGCGTCGGGGTTCCCGATGTCCGCCATCGGCGCGTCGGCCGAGCTGATGGCGCGTTGGCCGGTCGGGTCCCACGGCGGCACCTACGGCGGCAACCCGATGGGCTGCGCGGCCGCGCTGGCCACCATCGACGTGCTGAGCGGCCCCGGTTTCCTCGACGACGTGCGTGCCCGTGGCCGGCAGTTCCTCGACGGGCTCGAGCAGCTGCGCGGGCGGCATGCCGCCATCGCCGAGAACCGTGGCGTCGGTCTGATGCTCGCGACCGAGATCGTCGACGCCGGGGGGCGGCCGGACCCGGTGCGCACGGCTGCGCTGCTGTCGCACCTGTTGCGCGAGGAGCGGGTGGTCGTGATGAGCTGTGGACCGTTCGGCAGCACCGTCCGGTGGATCCCGCCGCTGGTGGTCAGCGAGGATCAGGTCGCCGATGCGCTGGCGGCGTTCGACCGGGCGCTGACCGCCACCACCGACGTGGAGGACTCCGCATGAGCCAGACCCCCGTCCGCATCGACGGCGAGGCCGTCACCGCCGAGCAGGGCATGCAGATCCGTGCGCCCTACGACGGGCAACTGCTCGGCGAGGTCCCCGCCTGCACGGCCGAGCACGTCGACCGCGCCGTGGCGGCGGCCAGGCGGGCGCTACGGGAGGACCGGCTGCCGGCCTGGCGGCGTGCGGAGATCCTCGACCGTGCCGCGGAGCTGCTCGCCGACGACGAGGTCGCCGACGACCTCGCCCGCACCATCGCGCTCGAGGCGGCCAAGCCGATCACCACGGCCCGCGTCGAGGTGACCCGTGCGGTGTCGACGTTCCGGTTCGCCGCCGCCACCTGTCGCACCGTCTCGGGCGAGGTGCTGCCGCTCGACGCCTCGGAGGCCGGCGAGGGACGGCTCGGGTTCGGTCTGCGGGTCCCGATCGGGGTCGTGGGTGCCATCACGCCGTTCAACTTCCCGCTCAACCTCGTCGCCCACAAGCTCGCCCCGGCCATCGCCGCCGGTTGCCCGGTGGTGCTCAAGCCGGCCCACCAGACCCCGCTGACCGGGATCAAGCTCGCCGAGCTGCTGCTCGCCCGTTGCGGTCTGCCGGCCTCGTGGCTGCACGTGGTGACCGGCTCGGGCTCGGAGGTCGGCGCGGAGCTCGTCGAGCATCCCGACGTCGCGATGATCACCTTCACCGGCTCGCCCGGGGTGGGCTGGGGCATCCGGCAGGCCGCCCCGCGCAAGAAGGTCTCGCTCGAGCTCGGCAACAACTCGCCGGTCATCGTCCAGCCCGACGCGGACTGGGCGGCGGCGGCGAAGAAGATCGCGGCCGCGGGCAACACCCACGCGGGCCAGTCGTGCATCTCGGCCCAGCGGGTGTTCGTGCATGCCGACGTCGCCGCGGACTTCGTGCGCACGCTGGTCGAGGCGGTCGAGGCGCTGGTGGTCGGCGACCCGCTCGACGACACCACGCAGGTGTCGGCGCTGATCGACCAGGACGCCCGCGACCGGGTGACGGGCTGGGTCGACGAGGCCGTCGAGGCCGGTGCCACGGTCGTCACCGGCGGCAAGGTCGACGACGCCGGGGTGCTGCGCCCCACCGTGCTCACCGACGTCACCGGCGACATGAAGGTCTGCGCCGAAGAGGTGTTCGGCCCGGTCCTCGCCGTCGCCACCTACGCCGACGTCGACGACGCGCTGCAGGCGGCCAACGACACCAGGTACGGCCTGCACGCCGGCATCTTCACCACCGACCTCGCGCTCGCGCGACGGGCGATCGAGGAGCTCGACTTCGGCGGGGTGGTGGTCAACGACGTGCCGACCTGGCGCGCCGACCAGATGCCCTACGGCGGCTCGCGCGACTCGGGCAACACGCGCGAGGGGCCGCTCTACAGCGTGCTGGAGATGACCGAGATCCGCTCCGCCATCCTGAGCTGATGGCGGACGTCGCCCGACGGCTCACCGTCCACGGCCGGGTACAGGGGGTGTTCTTCCGGGTCAGCACGCAGCGTCGAGCCCGCGGCGCGGGCGTGCGGGGCTGGGTCGCCAACCGGCCCGACGGCGCGGTCGAGGCCTGGCTCGAGGGTCCGCCCGACGCGGTCGACGCCATCGAGGCCTGGGTCCGTACCGGGGGGCCGCCGGCGGCCGAGGTCACCGAGGTCGAGGTCGAGCCGGTCGACCCGGCCGGTCTCGACGGTTTCGTCGTCCGTCGCTGAGCCACGGCCGGCCGGGGCGCCCGCGCGCGGGTCCGCCGCCGAACCCCCGGTTCAGGGAAGCTGGCCGCACCAGGCGAGGGCGCGGCGGACGAGCCGGCCGTGGCCCTCGGACATCTCGTCGGCGATGTGCGGACTGGCCGCCTCCGCCGGCGAGAGCCACGCGAGGTCGAGCGCGTCCTGGGCGGGTGCGCACTCGCCGTCGCACGGCACCACGTAGCCGAGCGCGACCGCGTGCTGGCGTGGGTCGTGGAACCCCCGGCCCTCCTCGGGGAAGTACTCGGCGACCGTGAACGGCGCGATCCCGGGCGGCAGTTGCGGTGCCGACTCCGCGCCGAGGTCCTTGGTGAGGTGCCGCCACAGCGCGTCGCGCAGGGTCTCGCCGTACATCACCCGGCCGGAGACCACGGCGCGCGAGACCTGACCGTCGGGCTGGGCGCGCAGCAGCAGCCCGACCTTGAGCACCCGCCCGAGGTGATCGACGCGCACCGGTACGGCTTCGACGTAGACCATCGGGACCTGGCGGCGCACGTCCTGCAGGGTGTCCTCGTCGAGCCAGGCGGGATCGGTCTCGGTGAGATCCGACGTCGACATGGGCAGCTCCCCGTTCGCTCGGGTGTCGGTCGAGATGCCGGACGTCGGCGCCGGGGCGTCGACCGTGACGACGGGCGACGGGCGATGGCGACGGTGTCCGGTCCAACCGGGCGAAGCGGACCCTTGGGACAGCGCCCGCCCGGCGGCATGGGCACGGTAGCCGGGACGGGGCGGCTCGCCGACCGGCGTCCGGCCGGTCGGTCCGGCGCGTGGCGCCGGGACCGCCGGGCTTCCACGCTGGAGCGACGCCGCCAACGGTGCCCCTGCGACGTCCCGCTGCAGACGGCAGGGCGCGCGAACCCTACGGGAGGACCCGCACGTGAGACCGTTCCACCGATCCGGCCACCGTGCTCTGGCCGCGGGTGCCGCCGCGGCGCTGGTGCTGGCTGCCTGTGGGCAGGACGACGCCGAGCAGGACACCACCACGACGCCGACCGAGCAGGACGACACCACCGAACCCGAGGACAGCGAGCAGGTCGCGCTCCCCGACGGCGTGTTCGGCGACCAGTGCCAGGAGATCCTGGCTGCGGCCGACACCGAGAGCGGCGTCGGGGCCGCGACCGAGGGCGACCCGGACGGTGCGGCCGACGACGCGACCGGTGACGAGGCCGGCACGGACGCCGACGCCGACACCACCGACGACGCGCCCGGAGCGGACGACGCCACCGATCCCGACAGTGACGACATCGTCGGCACCGACGAGGCCGGCCCCGACGACGACCTCGAGGTCGAGGCGGACACCGAGTCCGACGACCCGGGTGGCACCGCCGGGGACGAGGACGCGACCGCCGACACCGACGACGGCACGGGCGCGGACCCCGACCCCGGCGCGACGGGTGGGTTCGGCGAGGAGCAGCTCGCCGAGATGACCCTGCTCGAGGTCGTGCAGGCATTGCCGGCGCTGTCGCAGCTGGCCGGCATGCTGACCACGCAGGATCTCGGCATCGACCTCGAGGGTGCTCAGGCCACCCTGTTCGCCCCCAACGACCAGGCCTTCACCGGCTTCGACTCGCCAGGTGTCGCCACCGAGGATCCGGGGACGGACGCGGCCGACGACGGCACCGACCCGGACGACGCGGACACCGGGGAGACCGGCGTGACCGACGACACCGGGGTCGGCACGGACCCCGACGCGGCCACGACGGGCAACACCGTGAACATCCTGCGCTACCACGTCCACGACGAGGGTGCCCTGAGCGCCCAGGACCTCGTCGAGCAGGAGACGGTCTCCACCGTCCTGGGCACCCAGGCCGACGCCCAGGCCGGCGACGACGACGCGGGCGACGACGACACGACCGCAGCCGGCGACGAGTTGACCGTCACGGCCGTCGACGACACCGTCTCGGTGGAAGCCGCCCAGAACGGTGCGACGGTCGTGTGCGCCAACATCCAGACCGCCGACGGCATCATCCACGTGGTCGACGAGGTCCTGCTGCCCGACACCGCCGACGGCGCCGACGGCGCCGACGACGAGGGCGACGCCACGGAGGGACAGGACGCGGCCGAACTCGGCTCGGAGCCGGACGCCGGTGCCGACACCGGGCTCGACCTCGAGGACGAGGCCGAGACCGGCACCACCTCCGACCCCGGCACCGAGAGCGGCGTCGACGGGGTGACCGAGGGCGACACCGACAGCGGCGTCACGGGCTGACCCACCGATGTCTCGCCGACGCGCAGCGGCCGGCCGTCCCGGCCGGCCGCTGCGCCGTGCGCCTCGCCGGCCGCTGGGCGGTGTGCGTGGCGGGGCGTCGTCACTTCGGCTCCCGATCGCGGTGTCGAGCGGGATCCTCGCCTGGTCGGCGTTCGCCAACCTCGTCCTCGGGGACCGGGCGTACGTGTCGCGGAACCTGGTGTTGACGCTCGGTCTGTGGTTCGTGGCCCGGCGGAGCGGGTTCGGGGCCGCGGAGTTGGGCGTGCACACGGGGCCGGCAGCGGTGCGCGGACTGCGCGTCGGGCTGGTGTCGCTGGCGGTGATCGCCGCGGTCGTGGCGCTGGGGGTGTCGGTGCGCGAGCAGGTGCCACTGATCTCGATGCTGCTCGGTGACGTCCGGGCCGACCTCGACGGCGGCCGCCTGGCGTACGCGGTGCTGGTGCGGATCCCGTTCGGCACGGCTCTGTTCGAGGAGTTCCTCTTCCGCGGACTGCTGCTGGCCCTGCTGCTGCGCACGATGTCGGCACGCGCCGCCTGGATCTGGGCCGCGGTGGTGTTCGGGCTGTGGCACGTGCCCCCGACGCTGGCGACGTTGCGCCTCAACGGCGTCGCTCCGCTCGGTGGTGACGGGCTGGCGGCCATGGTCGGCGCGGTGGTGGTCACGACGGTGGCCGGACTCGGGTTCACGGAGCTGCGCCGCCGTGGTGGCGACTCGCTGCTGGCCCCGATCCTGGCCCATTGCGCCACCAACGGGGCGGGACTGTTGGCGGCCGCCGCGTCCCGCGGTGGCTGAGAGTTCGCGGGCGTACGTGGAGCGGCTCGCCGGTTCCCGCAACGGCCACCGTCCATCGGGCAACGTGTCGTGGCGGCGGGACGGCCGGGTCGGCAACCCTCCGGACCGAACGGAGCCCCGCTCCGGCACCTGCCCCTGCCCGGCACCTGCCCCCTGCCCGAGGACTGTCGTGGATCCGATGCTGCTGCTGGTCGCCGTCGTGGTCGTCGTGGTCGTCGCGATCGCGGCGCTCGTCAGCGGTCGCCGTCGACGCGACGCGTCGCTGGAACCGGTCGCACTCGGCCCGAGTTGGCGTCCCCCCGAGCACGAACGGGAGGGGGAGCGGCCCGACACCGCCTATCCGGAGGTCGACGTCGAGGAGCAGGCGGCGTTCATCGCCGAGCGCACCGATGCGCCGCGACCGGTCATCGACGAGGTCGTCAACGCCTGGAACGAGTACCTGTCCGTGATCGGTCTGGCGCAGCTGCCCGCCACCCACGACTACCGGATCTACGACCCGTACAACCCGCCGGTCGCCCGCCGTGGGCCCGACGGCGAGCCGGTCGCGGATCCCGAGCGGGTCGCCCGCGACGTCGGGATGCGCACGACCATCCTGGAACGTGACGCCGCCACGGTGCTGGAGGCCGAGCTCGCCTACCTCGAGCAGGCGGACCTCCTTCGCTGACCTCCGCCGGGATGCCGGCCCTCGACCGGGGCCTGCCGGCGGGATCGCTCGTCAGCGTAGGAACCCGGCGGCAGCCCTAGTAGAGGAACATGGGCTTGTCGACGACGGTGCGGACGGTGGGGCGGTAGGCCTCGGCGTCGTAGAGCGAGGCGACGTCGACACGTTTGACACCGCGGTCGATGACGTCGAGGGGGACGTCACCGTAGGTGCCCGACTGCAGGCCGACGAGGCGACCGCGTTCCTCGTCGAGGGTGAGGTCGCCGGCCATGACGGCGAAGTTGGTGGCGACCATGAGGTCGAGGGAGTCGGGGCCGCCGGATCGCATGAGGTAGCCGAGGCTCTGGACGATGACGTCCTGGCCCGTGAGGTGGGTGATGAACGCGCCGGTGGCGGCGCCGATGGTCTCGCGGGGGCCGAGCGGGTCCGCGACGTCGGGGATCTCACCGGTCATGTAGGCCCCTTCCGAGACGGTCACCATCGCGTAACGGCTGGGGTTGCGTCGTCGGTCCTCGACGAGCAGTGCGGCGAGCCGTTCGGGGTCGAAGGGGACCTCGCAGATCAGGGCGCGGTCGACGCTGGCGAGGTAGGCGGACACCAGCGAGGTCTCGCCGGAGTGGCGGCCGAACAGTTCGACCACGGCGATGTGTTCGTGGGAGCCGGTCGAGGTGCGCAGCTGGTGGATGAACTCGACGCTCCGGGTCACGGCGGTGGAGAAGCCGAGGCAGTAGTCGGTGCCGTGGACGTCGTTGTCCATGGTCTTGGGCACCCCGACGATCGGGACGCCTTCGTGGTGCAGGCGCAGCGCGTAGGAGAGGGTGTCGTGACCGCCGATCGCGACGAGCGCGTCGAGCCGGAGCGCGTCGACGACCCGCAGCACGTGGGGGGTGAGGTCGTAGGGCCCGTCGCCGAGCTGGCGTCCGGCGAGGAACCACGGCACCTCGAAGCCCTGGACGCGTGAAGGGTCGACCCGCGAGGTGTGCAGGACGGTGCCGCCGCTGCGGTCGATGGTGCGGACGCGTTCGCGGTCGAGCGTCACCAGGGTGCGCTCGGCCGATGCGTCGGGCTCGTCGGGGTCGTAGTCGAGCAGGCCGGCCCAGCCGCGTCGGATGCCGACGACCTCGTGTCCGTCGTGCGCGACCCGTTCGACGAAGGCCTTCAGGCAGCGGTTGGTGCCGGGGACGTCGCCCCCGCCGGTCAGGATGCCGATCCGCACGGGCAGACCTCCTCGACGCGTGTGGCGCTCAGGCCCGGCCGGTGGGGGGGACCGCGTCCCGGTAGGCGTCGGCGAGCGCGACGTAGCCGGCGACGTTCGGTCGGGGGATCTCGGGGACGGGGCGTTCGACGACCTTGGCGGGTATGCCCATGGCGATCGTGCGCGGCGGCACCGAGGTGCCCTCGGTGACGACGGCACCGGCGGCGACGACGGCACCCTCGCCGATGACCGCACCGTTCATCACGACGGCGCCCATGCCGATCAGGGCGTCGTCCTCGACGGTGCAGCCGTGCAGGACGACGCGGTGGCCGACGGTGACGCGGTCGCCGAGGGTGACGGGATAGGCCGGGTCGGCGTGGACCACCGTGAGATCCTGCAGGTTGGTCTCCTCGCCGATGGTGATGGGCGCCAGTTCCGAGCGGACCACCGTGCCGAACCAGATCGACGACCGCGCGCCGACCCGGACGTCCCCGGCGACGGTGGCGGTGTCGGCCACGTACGCCGTGGTGTCGATGCGGGGGGTGTGGCCGTTGACCTCGAGTACGAGCGCTGCCATGGCTCTCCCTATCTCGCGTGTCCGAGACGCCAGTTGGCGCGTCCGGTGTCGTCGAGGCCGACGAAGCGGACCTCGATGGCGGTGCCGAGCCGCCAGGGCCCGGAGGTGGTGGTCAGTCCGTGTTCGTCGACCTCGAGGCGGCCGCGCTCGCGTGGCGGGAGGTCGAGCGCCCGCTCGGCGGTGACGAAGCCGGACACGCCGATCCGCGGCAGGCGGATACGCAGGCCGTTGGTGGTCAGTCCCGTGACGACGGCCGGTTCGGGCCCGTCGAGGAAGCCGCGGTCGAGCAGGCGGGACCACAGGTCACCGCGTTCGCGGGCCTGCAGGAAGTTGATGGCCCCGGCACGGTGGTCGATCCAGACGGCCAGGCCGCGGAGGTCGTCGACGGTGAGCGGCGCCCGTCCTCCCGCGAGCACGGCCCGGATCTGCCGGTGGACGGTCAGGTCCGCGTACCGCCGGATCGGTGAGGTGAAGTGGCAGTAGGCGGCCGCGGCCAGGCCCTGGTGGGCCGAGGGGTCGGGTTCGTAGGTGGCGCGGGCGGTCGAGGAGGTGGCGGCGGCGACCAGCAGGTCGCGGTCCTCGGTGCGGCCCTCGGCCGCGAGCCGGTCGACCTCGGCGAGCACGTCGGCGACGACGGCGTTCTCGTCGGCGGCGGTGACCTCGGCGGCGGTGACCTCGGCGGCGTCGTCCGCGGCACCGGACACGCCGAGTGACGGTACGACGGCGCCGGCCAGTCGTGCGGCGGCACGCAACCGCTCGCGCCGGTCGGGGTCGATGCCCACGTGGGCGCGATAGAGCGCCGGGACGTCGTTGGCGACCAGCCAGCCGGCGACCTGTTCGTTGGCGGCGACCATCAGCCGCTCGATCAGCCGGTAGGCGGCGGCGTGGGGTTCGGCGACGACGGTGGTGAGCTTGCCGTCGACGACGGCGGGACCGACCTCGACGGGGGCGAACAGGTCCTCGAAGGTGGTGCGGGTGTCGCGTTCGACGCCGAGCCGTCGGGCGGTCTCGACGATGGCGTCGAGGACCGGGCCGACCTCGTCGGTGCGGTCACCGGCGAGGCGGTCGACGCCGGCGCGCTCGCCGTCGAGCCAGCCTTCCACGGCGGCGTAGGTCAGCTTGGCGGCCGAGCGGATGGTGGCCAGTTCGAGCCGTGGTGCGCCGAGTTCCCCCGCGGCCGACACGTCGAAACGCACCGAGAGCACGCGCCGTTCGACACCGGGCAGCAGCGAGAGGGCGTCCTCCGACAGCGCCGGGTCGAGCATCGGGGCGTTCGCGCCGGAGGCGAGGTAGGCGCTGGACGCGACCGTGCGCGCGTAGAGGTCCGCCGGGGAGCCGATCGCGACCGTGCCGGCGGCGTCGGCGATGTGCACCGCGAGCTCGACGGGGGCGTCGTCACCGTTCCACCGGGCGGAGACGGCGTCGTCGAGATCGCGGGCGCCGGCGTCGTCGATGGTGACGCACACCTCGTCGGTGCGGTCGACGACCTCGAGACCGGCGCCGGGCACGTGACCGTCGACGGCGAGCCCTTCGGCGCCGCCACGACCGCCGCCGGCGAGCAACCCGACGACGCGGGTGTGGGTGGCCTCGGTCGTGGCGGGGTCGAGCCCGGCGGCGGACGCGCCGCCGGGGACGAGTCCGGGAGCGGCGCGTCCGAGTGCGACGACCACGGCGGCGGCCCGCACCGCCTGCGGCGAGCCGACGACGTGGGGGCCGGCGACCAGGGCGCGGCCGACGGGTGCACCGTCCTCGTCGTCGACGAGCAGCACGACGATCTGCCGTCCGAGCGCGGTCTGCAGCCGGGGGGCCAGGGACGGGTCGAGGCGGATCCAGCCGCCACCGAGCGACGGGTCGGGTTCGAGGACGAGCCGGCCGGGGCCCTGCTGGACGCGTCCGACGAGCATGCGACGGGCCCTGGCGACCAGGGACATCTCCGTGACGCTCGCGCCCTTGTCGTCGAACGCCAACGTGGCCTCGACGAGATCGTCGGCGACGAACCCGGACGCGACCGGGGGCGGGACGAAGGCGGAGTCGAACGGGCGCGCGGCCCCGTCGGCGTCGGTGCCGGTGAGCTCGACGGCGGTGATGCCGTCGGCGGCGACGGGGGTCGCGAAGCCGAAGCCTCGAGGGTGGGGGCGGTAGCGGGCGCGGACCTGCACGGCGGTGGGGACCTTCGTCGTCGGCGGTGTCGGACGGTGGCGCAGTGTGGCACCTAGGCGTCACGGGGGAGCAACCGGGGGACCGGCCGATCGCGCGCGCGGGCGGTCACCGCGTCGAGCGCGTCCCGGTGGGTCCCGGGCCAGTAGACCCGATCGCAGCCGGTGCACCGCGTGAAGCGGTCCTGGCCCTCGCGCACGCGCGGGGGCAGCCGGTCGGCCACCTCGGCCTTGTCGACCGGCGTGAGCGGCGCGTTGCAACGGATGCACCGGGTGCCCGCCCGCACGCGCGGCGCGAGGGCGTAGCGTTCGACGACCTCGAGCAGCTGCAGTTCGGGGTCATGGGCGCGGGGCACGTAGCCGTGCACGACCTCGCGACGCATCAGCAGCCCACGGTCGCGGCTGAGCAGGATCCGCGGTCCGGTGGCCGAGATCCGGGCCAGTTCGCGGTCGTCGGCCGCGGAGCGCCACCAGGTGTCGAAGCCGAGCCAGCGCAGGCGTCGTGCCAGTGTGCCCAGGTGCACGTCGAGGACGAACCGCCGCGGCTCCGGCGGCGCGGGGAACAGGTCGCGGTCGGCGGGCGGTCGCAGCGCCGCGAACGGCGGGTAGACCGCGAGGCGCTCGCCACCGTGGACGCGGTGGTCGAAGCCGACCGGCGTGCCGTCGACGACGAGCAGCCCGACTTCGACGTGCGGGACACCGATCGATTCGACGACGTCCTTGACCGACCGCGGCGCACCGATCGGCACCGGCTGCTCGGCCTCGCCGCTGAGATCGACGAGGCCGGCGTAGCAGCGCACCTCGACGCGTGGCGTGTCCACTCCGGGGACGCGTCAGTTCTCGTAGATCCCGACGACGCGGTTCTGCTCGAGGATCGCGTCCCCGTAGGTGTCGAGGAACTCCCGTCGGCTCGGCGTGCCCTCGACGGCGCGGGTGAGCGCGTACACCCAGAAGTAGTAGTGGTGCGGGCCGTGACCGGCGGGCGGCTGGGGGCCGCCGTACCCGGTCGAACCGAAGTCGTTGGGACCGGGCCGGTACTGCTCGTCGGCACCGGGTGCGATCTCGGTGGTGTCGGTCGGGATGCCGTACAGCGTCCAGTGGGTGAAGCCGTCCGGCAGCGGCGCGTCCGGGTCGTGGCAGACGACCGCCAACTCGACGGCGTCGTCGGGGACACCGCTGACGTGCAGGGCCGGTTGGTGGTTGTCCCCGTCGTTGGCATGACGGTCCTCGAGTCGGTCGAGGTGCTCGAACTCGGGGCTGGAGACGGCGAGGTCCTGGATGTTGAGGCCCATGCTGGCTGACTTCCTGTCGGGTCGGGGACGGGTCGGCTCGGGACGGACACCGCCACGCTAGGCCGCTCGGCGCGACGCGGGGCGGCCGGGCGGTCCCGGACGTACGGCCGAGCCGACCGGCCGTTCCGACGACGCCGTGGCGGACTTGTGCCGTTTGACAGGCGGAAGTCGGGGCTGGTTGGCTGGCCGACATGGAGCCTGCCCTCGCCGTCGGCGTCGACCTCGGTGGTACGAGCCTGCGGGTCGGACTCGTCGGGCACGACGGCGGGGTCCGTCGGCTGGAGGCCGAACCGACCCACCCGGGCGGCGCCGAGGCGGTACTGGCGCAACTGTGCGTGATGGTCGCCACGGTCGCGGGTGACGCGTGGGCGCAGGTGGCCGGCGTGGGCGTCGGGATCCCGGCCGCGGTGTCGCCGAGCAGCGGCGTGGCCACGCTGGCACCCAACGTGCCCGGTCTCGCCGGGAGGGACGTCGGGGCCGAGCTGACCCGTCGCCTGCACCGTCCGGTGGTGGTCGACAACGACGTCGCGATGGCGGTCCTGGGGGAGCGCGCCTGTGGTGCGGCCGTCGGGGTCGACGACGTCGTGCTGCTGTCGCTGGGGACCGGGGCCGGCGCCGGCATCGTCAGCGGTGGTCGGCTGGTGCGGGGGGCGACGGGCGCGGCCGGCGAGGTGGCCGAGCTCCCGCTGCCCGCTCCCGCGACCGGCCGGGACGGGGCCTGGTTCGAGGCCGCCGTGGGGACGCCGGCGCTGACCGAGCTCGCCCGACGCAGCGGTCTGCCGGGTGTCCCGGCGTTGTGCGACGCGGCGGGGGCCGGCGAGGCGTCGGCCGTGGCCGGTCTCGACCGGTGGGCCGCGACGGTCGCCGAGGGGGTGCTGGTCCTGCTGGCCGTGCTCGACCCGGCGCTGATCGTGCTCGGTGGCGGCATCGGACGACGACCCGAGGTGGTCGCTGCCGTGGGCGCCGCACTCGCCGAGCGGACCTCGCGGGCCCCGCGGGTCGTCGCCGGTCGACTCGGTGACGCGGCCGGGGTCGTCGGTGCCGCCCTGCACGCCGTACCCTCCGCGGGGTCCGCCCTCGTCGAGGGGGCCCGTCAGGAGCCGTAGGTGAGCACCGAGGCACAGCCGCAGCCGCGCCAGCGGTCGTCGGCCGAGCGCATCGCCCGCGCCGTCCTGCGGGTCGAGAACACCGAGCCACGGGCGCTGATGCCCATGAAGGGCTCGCTGGTCCTCTCCGCGATCCGCTGCGTGATCACCTACGTGCTGATCCCGGCGCTCGCTCCCCTCATCAGCGGCATCAACGTGCTGGCCACGCCGTTGTCGCTGCTGCTCTCGGCCGTCGCCGGCGTCATGGCCGTCGTGAGTCTGCGGCGCGTGTGGATGGCCGACTGGAGCGGCAAGTGGGGCTACACCGCGTTCGCGGTGGTCGTCCTGGTGCTGATCGTGGTCGTGATGGCGTTCGACGTCGGTCGCCTGCTGGCCTGAGCTGAGCCCACCGCTGCGGCTCAACCGGCGGCGTCGGTCCGTGTCCAGGCCGACAGGGGCCAGCCGATGGCGTCGAGCAGGTCCTCGAGTCGGTCGACGACCTGCACGGCCGTGGCACGGCGATCGCGTCCGGCCGGCACGTCGCTGCGCAGCACCGTGGAACTCGAGCTCCGGGTGCGCTGCCACACGCCGCGGAGTCCGGCCGCGTCCAGTGCCCGCCGGGCCCGGCGGGTCGAGCCGCGGACCGCGAGCGCGACCACCGGCACGCCACGGTCGTCGGTGGCGGGTGCGACCCGCAGCTCGGCGGTGAGGTCGCCCGCGAGCAGTCGCGCCACGCCGTTGGTCCGGGCGCCCGGTGCTCGGCTGGTGGCCACCAGGGGCCGCAACGGGGCGACGATCGGCGGGCCGTCACGCGGGCCGTCACTCGGGCCGTCACTCGGGCCGTCACTCCGGCCGTCACTGGGGCCGCCCACGAGCCACACGGCGGCGCGATGGCGGTCGAGACGCCACTCGCCCGCGTCGACGTCGGTGTCCCACACCACGCTGGCGAGATCGGCCCGGTCGGGATCGCTCCATGCCGCCTGCGGCCGGGACGGCCGGCCCGGCACGAGGGCAGGTGGTGGCGGGGCGCCGTCGCAGAGACGCTCGTAGGCCTGCTGGAGCCGGTGGAAGGTGGCGGCATCGCCACCGAGGTCCGGGTGGTGTTCGCGTGCCAGCCGCCGGTAGGCCCGCTTGATCGACTCGTCGTCCGCCGTCCCCGACAACTGCAGCACGCGCAGCGCCTCGGTGCGGGTCGGGCGGGTCACGGGGTGGTCCTCGTTGGCACGGGGGACGTTCGACGTCGACGGGCCGCAGCCTACGACTAGCGTGGCGGAGAGATCGGTTCGGGAGCGCGGGATGGACGCAACGAGGACGCCGGCTGCGGACCTGGTGACGGGCGCGGACCAGCAGCCGGAGGCGCAGGACGCCGCCGACGCCCGCCGGTTGTGGGCCCGCCTCGAGGTCGTGCACACGGTGGTGTACTTCTCCCCGGTCGTCGCCGACGCGCACGCGCGGGTCGGTCTCGAGCCGGGCCTGATGGCGTACACGGCGGCGCGGGTGGGGCCACTGGGGCCGGTCGGTCCCCGGACGGCCGCCGCGGTGTTCTACGGGTTCTCGCCGACGGCGCTGGCCGAGGTGCTGCCGTCGGCCTGGGAGTGGGCGACCCCCGACGAGGTCGTCGAGGCCACCCGGGCCGCGGTGACCCGCACGTTGGCGCCGTTCGCCGAGGGCCTCGAGGACGAGGTCGTCCGCGCGGCGGAGCTGGCGCGACAGGCCGCAGAGCTGCAGCCGCTCGCCGGACGTCCGATGGCGGCGGCGCGCAGCGAGCTGGCCTGGCCCGACGAGCCGGTGTCGGCGCTGTGGGAGGCGGCCACCCGCATCCGTGAGGCGCGCGGTGACGGGCACGTCGCCTGCCTGGTGGCCGCGGACGTGGGCGGCATCGAGTCGCACCTGCTGCCGCGCGGGGACGGCGAACGTCTGCGCGCCGTGCTCGGCCCGCGTCGCGGCTGGCGCGACCCGGAGTGGGACGCGGCGCTCCGGCGGTTGCAGGCCCGCGGGTTGTTGGACGCCGATGGTGCGCCCACCCCGCGCGGTGCGGCACTGCACGCCGAGATCGAGCAGCGCACGGACCGGCTCGCCGCGGCGCCCTGGACGGCCGTGGGGACGGCGATCACCGGGCAGCTCGAGCAGGCGCTGGATCCGCTGGTCGAGCGCCTGTGCGCGTCGGGCCTGCTGCCCGGCGTCGTCACCCGCCGGATCACCGGGTGAGGTCGTCCCCGGCGGGTCGTGGGCCGCCGCCGCCCAGTCCGGCCAGCACCGCCACCGCCGACGGGCCGAGCCGGTCGATCGCGTACCCGCCCTCCTGCAGTACGACGGTCGGACGTCCGAGCGCCGCGAGCGCGGCCCCGATGCGCGCAAAGGCGTCGGCCGAGAGGGACAGGGAGCCGATCGGGTCCTCGGCGGTGGTGTCCAGGCCGAGCGAGACGACGACGGTGGCGGGGTCGAACGCGTCGACGGCCTCCAGCGCCAGCCGCAGCGCCTCGAGGTAGGCATCGTCGTCGGTACCGGTCGGCAGCGGCAGGTTGAGGGTCGTTCCCCGACCCCGGCCGGCGCCGCGTTCGTCCGCGAACCCGGTCAGGTACGGGAACAGCTCGGCCGGATCCCCGTGGAGGGACACGTACTGCACCTGCGGGTCCTCCCAGAACACGTCCTGGGTGCCGTTGCCGTGATGCACGTCGAGGTCGAGCACCGTGACGCGGCCGGCGGCCGTCAGCCACCGGGCGGCCACCGCAGCGTGGTTGAACAGGCAGAAGCCACCGAAGTAGTCGGCACCGGCGTGGTGACCGGGCGGGCGGGTGAGGCCGTACACCGCCGGGGCGCCCTCGGCCACCAGCGCGGCGGCGCTCAGCGCGACGTCCACGGCCGCCCGCCCGGCCGCGAAGGAGCCTTCGACCAGCGGTGTGGCCGTGTCGAAGCACCACCAGCCGGGCTCGGCCAGCGGCGAGGTCGGGCGCCGACCGCCGCCGCCCATGCGCGGGTGACGGAAGGTGTCGGCGATCATGACCGGCGGACCGCCGGCGGCCCGCCAGGCGGCGTGACCGTCGCGCAGGAACGCCACCAGGTCAGGATCGTGCACGGCCAGCAGGGGAGCGTCGTCCCAGGCGCTGGCCGGCAGGCGCGGATGGCCGGCAGCGGCGAGCGCGTCACCGATCGCCTCGAGTCGTGCGGGTCGTTCCCACACCGGTGACACCGCCCGACCCGCGTTCAGCTCGAACGGCGGGTCGTGGCGGTGATGGGTGTCGTCGACGACGACCGGGACCGGGCCCGGTGCCGCGTCGCTCACGGGGAGGCGGGCCGGCCGTCGGACACCTCGCCGCTGGCGGTCGAGCCGCCGCTGGGCGGGTTGGGGGTGTCGGCGGCGTGGGTCTGCAGTCGCGTCCCGCTCCCCGGCGTCGGTGGGGGCCCCGTGTCCGGCGGCGACGCGGGCGTCGGCGGTGGCACCGTGCCCTCGGCCTCCGGCGCGGGCGGCGGACCCCACAGGTCGTTCTCGTCCGCCCGGTTGCGCAGCTGGCTCCACACGGCGAACGTGGCGGATGCCAGCAGCACGACGATCGCGAGCTTGCGACCGAGACCGCCGCCACCGCCGTCGTCGGGCTCCACGACGCGCGGGCGGACCGGCGGGGAGACCTCGGCGACCGCGGCGGGCAGGTGGCTGGCCACGGCCCGGGCCATGCGGTCCGCCTCCCGCTCGAACTTCTTCTTCTGCTTGCGCTGCTGCTGCAGGGTCGAGATCGCGCCGATCAGTCCGAGACCGCCGACGGCAGCCCCGCCGACCGCACGGGCCTGGCCGATCAGGGTGTCGCGAGGCGGTACCCGAGCCTCGAGCGTGGCGAGGTCCCGGTCGATGCTCTCGCGCAGTTCGCGGACCTGCCGCAGGGCGTCGTCGGCGTCCTCCGCGGGTGGCAGCTGCGCGCGTTCGTTGACCCGCTGGGCCTCGGCCTTGGCGGCCTCGAACTCGTGCTGTGCCTTGGCGACACCGTCCTGCACCTGCCGCTTGACGCGCTGTGCCGCGTCCCCGGCGCTCACGACGGCACCTTCTGCTTGGCCCAGGCCACGGTTTCCTCCACCGACGTCTTGGTCCGTTCCGGCGTGTTGGACGGCTTCTTGAGCTTGCGCACGCCGATCATGCCCAGGATCGCGGCCAGCAGCACGTACACGCCGGTCACGATCAACCAGGCTGCCCACTCCGGCAGGACGAGCTCGAGTGCCTTGGCCCCGGTCACCCCGACGAAGCCGAGGATGAACAGCCCGAACACGCCGGCGCCGACGAACATGCCGACGGCGGTGACCCGCGCGACGACGATCTCCGTGATCTCGAGCTTCGCGAGCTCGATCTCCTTGGTGACCAGCGCCTGTCCGTTGGCGGTCAGGTTGCGCAGGACCTCCGAGGTCGCGCGCGGGTCGTCGTCCCGGTCGGGCCGTCGGGGTGGTGGGCTGCCGCCCGCCGCGTAGTCGTGGGACACGCTGGATCTCCTCGTGCGTTGGCCGCAACCCTAGGTCAGCCGGCGGCCGTTGCGGCACTGTCCACCCCGTGCACAAGGTCGGGGAGCGAGCCAAGCCGCTCGGGCGACCGTCAGCGGTAGTACACGCCGATGCGGTCGCCGGCCAGCTCGTGGACGGCCACCTCGACGTCGAACACCCCGTGCAGCGTCGTCGGGTGCATCAGCTCCGCGGGCGGCGCGTCGGCGACCACCGCGCCGTCGCGCATCGCCACGATGCGGTCGGAGTGGCACGAGGCGAAGTTGAGGTCGTGGATGACCAGCACGACGGTGCGTCCGAGTTCGTCCACGGTCCGGCGCAGCAGCCGCATCATCTGCACGGCGTGGCGCAGGTCGAGGTTGTTCAGCGGTTCGTCGAGCAGCAGGTAGTCGGTCTCCTGGCACAGGATCATGGCCACGAAGGCGCGCTGGCGCTGTCCACCCGAGAGCCGGTCGAGCTGGCGGTCGGCGTAGGGCGCGAGCTCGAGGAAGTCGATCGCCTGCTCGATGGCACGGTGGTCGTCGGCGGTGAGGCGTCCCTTGCTGTGGGGGTAGCGGCCGAAGGTGACCAGCTCCCGCACGGTCAGCCGCACCGACAGGTGGTTGTCCTGGCGAAGGATCGCGAGCCGCCGGGCGAGGGTCTCGCCGGGGGTGGTGGCGACGTCGAGCCCGTCGACGTGCACCGCGCCGGCGTCGGGCTCCAGCAGTCGGCTGACGATCGACAGCAGCGTGGACTTGCCCGCGCCGTTGGCCCCGATGATCGAGGTGATGCCGCCGCGCGGGATCGTCAGGCTCACGTCGTCGACGACCGTCTGGTCGCCGTAGCGCTTGGTGACGTTGCGGACCTCGATCATCGGCGGGCCTCCCGCAGCAACAGGGCGAGGAAGTACACGCCCCCGATCAGGTTGACGACGATGCTGATGGCGGTCGCGTAGCCGAGCACCCGCTCGAGCACGAGCTGCCCGACGAGCAGGGCCACCACGCCGAGCAGGGCGGCGCCGGGCAGCGTGTAGCGGTGCGCCGAGGTTCCCAGCAGCTGCCGGGCGAGGTTGGCGACCAGCAGGCCGAAGAAGGTGATGGGCCCCACCAGCGCGGTGGCGACGGCGACCAGGACCGCGACGGCGGCGAGCTGACGGTCGACGGCGCGGCGGTGGTCGACACCGAGGTTGAGGGCGTGTTCGCGGCCGAGCGCGAGCACGTCGAGGCTGCGGCGGGTGGACCAGACGTAGGCGCTGACGAGCGTCACCAGGGCGGCCGAGATCCACAGCAGTCCGGTGTCGACGGTGTTGAAGCTCGCGAACAGCCGATCCTGCAGGGTCTGGAACTCGTTGGGGTCGATCAGCCGGTTGATCAGGTCGCTGCCACTGCTGAACAGTGTGCCGAACACGATGCCGGCGAGCACGAGCGCGAACAGGTCGCGGCTCGAGCGCCCGAACAGGCAGCGGTGCAGCACCAACGCGAAGGCGACCAGCACCACCGTCTCGACGACGAAGCGCACCTCGACGCCGACCGCGACGACCGCGACGGTGCCGAAGGCGTAGACGGCCAGCGACTGCAACAGCACGTAGAGGCTGTCGAACCCCATGATGCTGGGCGTGAGGATGCGGTTGTTGGTCACCGTCTGGAACGAGACGGTGGACACCGCGACCGCGACGGCGACCAGCGTCATCGCCGCGACCTTGCGGGCACGCAGCCGCACGGCGAACTCCCACGAGCCGGTGACGTCGACCAGCAGGAACGCCGCGGCCGCCGCGAGGGCGGCGAGGGCGAGCCCGACGAGCAGTCGCCGTTGTCGAGCCGGCGAGGAGGTCGGCGCCACGGGCGGCGCCGTGTCGGTCGGGCGGGTGTCGAGACGGACGGGGGCGCTCATGCCTCGCGGCTCCGCAGCAGCAGCACCAGGAAGATCCCGCTGCCGGCGACACCGGCCACGGTGCCGACGGGGATCTCGTAGGGGTGACGGATCAGGCGGCCGACGACGTCGCAGGCCAGGACGAAGCCGGCCCCGGCCAGCGCGGTCACCGGGACGGCGCGCCGCAGGTGGTCGCCCATCGCCATGGTGACGAGGTTGGGCACGATCAGTCCGAGGAAGGGGATGGCCCCGACGACCACGACGACGACCCCGGTGACCGTGGCGACGATGGCCAGGCCGAGGTTGAGCACGCGCTCGTAGGACAGCCCGAGGTTGACGGCCACCTCGCGTCCCATGCCGGCGACGGTGAAGCGGTCGGCGTAGACGTAGGCGACGGCGGTGACGGCCAGGGCGAGCCACAACAGCTCGTAGCGGCCACGCAGCACGCCGGAGTAGTCGGCCGTCGTCCACGAGCCCAGCGTCTGCAGCAGGTCGAAGCGGTAGGCCACGAAGGTGGTCAGCGCGCGGATGACCCCGCCGAACATCAGTCCGACCAGGGGGACCAGCAGGACGTCGCGGAAGGTGATGCGTCGCAGCAGACCGAGGAACACGGCCGTGCCGGCGAGGGCGAACAGTACGGCGATGGCCATCTTGCCGACCAGCGGCGCGCCGGTGAAGAACAAGGTCGCGACCAGGATCCCGAGGCTGGCCGACTCGACCGTGCCGGCGGTGGACGGCGCGACGAACCGGTTGCGGGCCAGGTGCTGCATGATGAGCCCGGCGACGCTCATGGCCGCGCCCGACAGCAGGATCGCCGCCAGCCGCGGCAGTCGGCTGGCGAAGAACAGCAGCACCTGCTCCTCGTCGGCCCGGAGGAGTGCGCCGGGCGTCACCGAGCTGACGCCGACGAACAACGAGGCCGTGCCCGCGACGGCGAGCACGGCGAGCGCGACTCCCAGGTGCCACGGCTGCACGCCGCCGACGGGTGGCAGCGGCGGCGGGGCGTCCCCGGCCGGCACCGCCCGGCGGTCGGGCAGCGGCGGCCGACCGGTCGTGCGGGTCTCCGCACGACCGGCCGGCGCCGGGGAGGGGGGCTGGCGCGTCACGAAACGGCGGCTTCGACCGTGTCGATCATGTTCTGCACCGAACGCAGCCCGGTCGGGACGATGTACCAGTCGAACCCGTCGAGGTAGGTGACCTCGCCCTGCTGCCACGCGGTGGTCCGGGCGACCAGCTCGTTGTCGAGGACGACCTCGGCGGCGTCGCCGCTCTCGCCGATGGTGGCGTCGCGGTCGAGGACGAACAGGTGGTCGGGGTCCTGCTCGAGGATGAACTCGAACGAGACGGCATCACCGTGCGGGGCGTCGCTGAGGTCCTCGGCCGCCGGGGCGACCCCGAGCTCGTCGTGGATCAGACCGAAGCGCGAGCCGGGGCCGTACGCGGAGACCTCGCCCCCGGTGGTCAGCAGGATCAGGCCCGTGCCGGCCTGCTGCCCGAGCGTGCCGACCTCCTCGATGCGGGCCTCGATGGCTGCCAGCTCGTCGGCGACGCGGTCCTGCTCGCCGAAGATCTCGCCGATCACCTCGAGCCGGTCGCCGAAGCTGGTCAGGAAGTCGGTGTTGTCGACGCTGAGGTCGATCGTCGGGGCGATCTGCGCCAGCTCGGGCAAGGTCTCCGCGGAACGGCCGCCGACGATGATCAGGTCCGGCCCAAGGGCGTTGACGGCCTCGTAGTCGGGCTCGAACAGGGTGCCGACCTTGGCGTAGGCGTCGTCGGCGTAGGAGCTCAGCCGCTCGGGCAGCCGCGTGTCGGGCAGGCCGGCGACCTCCACGCCCAGCGCGTCGAGGGTGTCGAGCGCTCCGAGGTCGAACGTGACGACGGTCTGCGGGTCGAACGGCACCGTGGTCTCGCCCTGCGCGTGGGCGACGGTCACCTCGTCGGGGGTGTCCGCGCCATCCGCGGCGGGCGCGTCCGTGTCCGCCCCGTCGGCGGGATCGTCGGTGGCGGCCTCGTCGGTGGGGTCGGTGCTGGCCGCGGGGGCGGTGGCGTCGGCACCGCCGCAGGCGGTGAGCGCCAGCGCGCCGACGGCGGCGAGTGCGAGGGAGCGGACGGGCAGGCGTCGTCGGTGCACGGATGTCTCCTGGTGCGGGCGGGGTGGGTCGGGGCGCGGACACGGCGCGGAAAGAAAGGCTCACCGAAGTAAGCTAAGGGAAACCTTAGCCAAACTTAGGCACCTGGGTCCGTGGTGTGCAAACCGACCGCTCGAACCGGCCGCCGCCGGCGCTCGGACCTCGGCGGGGCCGAGCGTTGGCACCCCGCGGTGTCGACTGCCAGCCGGGCTACCCTCGTCCTGCCCAGTCAGCCGTGCCCGAGCCCGTCGTCGTGGCACCCGACCGAGGAAGGAGGGCGGATGAGCGAGCGACGCGAACGGACCCTGCACGTGGAGGTCGCGGTCCCGGGTGGCCCCGGCGCCGCGGTCGGTGACGTCGCGGCCGCGCCGTCCGACGCCCTCGACGAGCGCAAGCTCGCCGTGCTGCGGGCCGTGGTCACGGAGTACGTCTCCAGCGGTGAACCGGTCGGCTCCAAGCGGGTCGTCGAGGTGGCACAGCTGTCGGTGTCGGCCGCCACCGTGCGCAACGAGATGGCGGCGCTCGAGGAGCTCGGCTACATCCGCCAGCCCCACACCTCGGCGGGCCGGGTTCCGACCGACCGCGGCTACCGGTGTTTCGTCGACGACCTCGCCGACCGCGCCGACCTCGACGACCAGCGTCGCGAGCTGATCGGTGAGCTGCTCGGTTCCGCGCGCGACGTCGAGGACCTGCTCGCCCGCACCACCTCGGTCCTCTCGCAACTGACCCGGCTGGTGTCGTTGGTGATCGCCCCGGCGATCGACTCGTCGTCGCTCAAGCTGGTCGAACTCGTCGGCCTCGGGCCGACCTCGGCGTTGCTGCTGCTGGTCGCCGACACCGGTCGGGTCGACAAGCGCAACGTCGACCTGCCGCCCGGCACCACCGAGCCGCAGCTGGACCGGGTGCGCGTGGTGCTCGGCGAGCACGTGCGCGGCCGGCGGCTCGGCGACGTGCACGCCATCCTGACGGGCATCGTCGAGGACGCGCCGGCCGACCTGCGTGACCTGGTGCAGGCGGTGGCCGACGCGACGGCCGAGGACCTCGCCGAGGAGACCGTGCACCACGTCTTCGTCGGTGGCCAGGCGACCCTGGCGGGGGAGGAGGCCTTCGAGCGCGACCAGCTCTCCCGCGTGCTGCAACTGCTCGAGGAACGTGCCACCCTGGCCCGCCTGTTGCACCAGGGCACCGCCGCCGACGAGCAGATGGTGCGCATCGGCCGCGAGAACGAGGTCGAGGACCTGCGCGCCACCTCGCTGGTCGCCCAGCGCTACCGGCTGGTGACCGCCGGCTCGCTGGGCGTGCTGGGTCCGACCCGGATGGACTACGCGGGCGTGCTCGCCACCGTGCGGGCCGTGGCCGACCAGCTGCAGGCCTCGCTGTCCGACCTCTCGCGCTGACCCGCGGCGGCGCTACGACCGCCCCGCCGAACCCTGCCTCCGAACGAGACGAGTCGACGAACCGTGCCCGACCTCTACGACCTGCTCGACGTCCCGCGCGATGCCTCCGCCGAGGACATCAAGCGCGCGTACCGCCGCCAGGCGCGCCAGCACCACCCCGATGCGGGTGGGGACGAGGAGACCTTCAAGCAGCTGACCCACGCCTACCAGGTCCTGTCCGACCCGCAGAAGCGGGCCCGCTACGACCGGTTCGGTGACGACGGCACCCCGCAGTCCCGTGGCGCCGGCCAGGACCCGTTCGGCTTCGGCGCCGGTGGGGGCTTCGGTGGCATCGGCGACGTCATCGACGCGTTCTTCGGCTCCGCCTTCGGGGGCGCCAGCGCCGGTGGGGGCGGCGGCCGCAACCGGCAGACGCCGGGCCGGGACGTGCTGGTCGGCGTCGAGCTCGAGCTCGAGGACGTGGTGACCGGCGTGCACCGCGAGGTGGTCGTCGAGGTCGCCTCGGCCTGCGAGCTGTGCGGCGGGTCGGGATCGGCCAGCGGGCGGCCGCCGGGCGCCTGTGGGACCTGTGGCGGCAGCGGACAGGTGCAGCGCGTCGTGCGGACCGCCTTCGGCCAGCTGGCGACCGCGGCTCCCTGCACCACCTGTGAGGGCAGCGGACGTCGGGTGGCCGACCCCTGCACCGGCTGCGGGGGCGAGGGGCGCCGTGCGCAGCGCCGGACCCTGGGGGTCGACGTCCCGGCGGGGGTCGACGAGGGCGACCGGCTGCGCGTCGCCGGGGCCGGCGAGGCCGGTCGTCACGGCGCACCGGCCGGAGACCTGTACGTCGAGGTGCGCCTCGCCCCGCACGACTGGTTCGAGCGCGAGGGGCGCGACCTGGTGGCAGAGATCACCGTGCCGGTCACGCAGGCGGCGCTGGGCGGCACCGTGCGGGTCCCGACGGTCGACGGCGCCGAGGTCGAGATCGAGGTGCCCGCCGGTACCCAGTCCGGCGACGAACTGCTCGTGCGACGCGCCGGGTTGCCGAGCTCCGCCTCCGGCCGTCGCGGCGACCTGCGTCTGGTCGTGCGGGTGGAGACGCCCACCGGCCTGTCGGCCGAGCAGCGGCAACTGCTCACCGAGCTCGCCGAACTGCGCGGCGAGGATCTCGCCGCGGACGGACGTTCCCTGTTCACCCGGCTGCGCGACGCGTTCCAGCGGTGAGCGCCGCCGTCGGGATCCACCGGGCGACGGTACGACCGTGAGCCTCACGCCGTTCCTGCACGTCGACACCCCTCTGCGCGAGCGTCGTGCCGGGGACGAGATCGTGCTCGACGCCGAGGTGCGCCGACACGTGCGAACGGTTCTGCGCCTGGCGGAGGGGGCGGAGTGCCGGGTCGCCGACGGTGCCGGTGCCTCGGCGCCGGCGGTGCTGCTCGGTGAGGGAGCCCGGCTGCGGGCCGACGCGACCTACGAGCCCCCGCCGACCCCGCGCCTGGTGGTGGCACAGGCGCTGGCGAAGGGACGCAGGTTCGACGACGTCGTGCGCGCGGGGACCGAGCTCGGCGCCGACGCCTTCGTGCCGGTCGTCGCGACCCGCAGCGTGGTGCGGCTCGAGGGGAAGGCCGATCGGGTCGTGGCGCGCTGGGACGCGGTCGCCCGTGCGGCCGCCGAACAGTCGCGTCGGCGTCACCGGCCCCAGGTGTCGTCGCCCCGGACGGTCGCCGAGCTGGCGGAGCAGGTGGGCCTGTTGGTCGCCCATCCCGGCGGCGCGCCGTTACCCACCGTGGTCACAGAACTGCGTGGCGTGGAACAGTGCGTCGTCGCGGTCGGACCCGAGGGCGGCTGGACGGACGCGGAGGTGCGCGATCTGCTCGCCCGCGGCGCCCGGACGGTCGGTCTCGGCCCGAACGTGCTGCGTACCGAACACGCCGCAGCGGCGGCCCTGGCGGTGCTCGGGGCGTGCACGGGCCGCTGGGACGTGGCAGCCGGACCCGCGGACTGAGCCGGCGGTCCCGGTGTGGTCGGCCGCCTCGCGCATCGGCCGCTTGGTACCGTTCCTCCTCCGGAGGGACCGAGGTGGGGATGGCCATGTCCGGCACCGTCAACGCGGCACCGACA
The DNA here is from genome assembly GCF_004300825.1 of Egicoccus halophilus. Lineage (NCBI taxonomy): Bacteria > Bacillati > Actinomycetota > Nitriliruptoria > Egicoccales > Egicoccaceae > Egicoccus > Egicoccus halophilus. Next base: position 2,878,007 of record NZ_CP036250.1, on the reverse strand, counting down.
CTCGACGATCCCTACGCCGTCGCGCTGGGGGAGCGGCTGCGGCGCGTGCGCCAGCAGCAGCACCTGTCCCTGCACGACGTCGAGGCGCGCAGCAACGGCGACCTCAAGGCGAGCGTGCTGGGTGCCTACGAGCGCGGCGAACGGGCGGTGTCGATCACCCGTCTGCACGCCATGGCGCAGTTCTTCCGGGTCCCGGTCGCCGAGCTGCTGCCGGAGCCGGTGAGCGAGCGTCGTCCCGGTGTGGTCGAGAGCGAACACGTCGTGCTCGACCTGGTCGCGCTCGAACGACAGCGCGAGCGCGAGGCCCTGCTGGCACGCTACGTCGACTCGATCAAGTCGCGTCGCGGCGACTACAACGGTCAGGTGCTCACCGTCCGCGCCGCGGATCTCGACACGCTGGCCGCCGTCATGGACACCACGCCGGTGGCGCTGCGGTCGCGGTTGTCCACCGCCGGCATCGTGCGCTGAGGTATACGCTGGGGGACCGCCGCTCGTGTCCGGCGACGCCGACCCAGGAGCCAGAGAGCCTCCGTGAGTAGTACGCCGTCACCGTTGGGTGACCCCGGCGCAGCCGCCGTGCCCGCCGACACCGTCAAGGTCCTCGTTCCCGGTGAGCACTCGATGGTCTCCCTGCTCGGGACCAACGACGAGCTGCTGAAGCTGATCGAACAGGCCTTCCCCGCCGACATCCACGTCCGCGGCAACGAGATCACGATCGCGACCGCCGACGCCGTCGAGACCGCGCGCGTGGCGCGGTTGTTCGAGGAACTCGTGCTGCTGCTCGGTCGCGGGCAGCTGCTCGACAAGCCGCTCGTGCGCCAGACGATCCGCATGATCCGTGCCGACGAGGGAGAGCGCCCCTCCGACGTGCTCTCCGAGGCGCTGATCACCCATCGCGGCCGCACGATCCGCCCCAAGACCCTCGGGCAGAAGCGCTACCTCGACGCCATCAAGGTCAACACCGTCACCTTCGGCATCGGGCCGGCCGGCACGGGCAAGACCTACCTCGCCATGGGCGCCGCCGTGCAGGCCCTGCGGGCCAAGCAGGTCAACCGCCTGATCCTCACCCGTCCGGCGGTCGAGGCCGGTGAGCGGCTGGGGTTCCTGCCCGGGACGCTGCACGAGAAGATCGATCCCTACCTCAAGCCGCTGTGGGACGCCCTGCACGACATGATGGAGGCCGAGGAGCTGATCGCCCACGTCGACCGCGGGACCATCGAGGTGGCGCCGTTGGCCTACATGCGCGGGCGCACGCTCAACGACGCGTTCATCGTGCTCGACGAGGCGCAGAACACCACCGCCGAGCAGATGAAGATGTTCCTCACCCGCATCGGGTTCAACTCCAAGGCGGTCGTGACCGGTGACGTGAGTCAGGTCGACCTGCCCTCGGGGCGGAAATCGGGCCTGCGGATCGTCGGGGACATCCTCGAGGGCATCGAGGGCGTCGCCTTCGCGCGTCTGCAGGCCGGTGACGTGGTGCGTCACCACATCGTGCAGCGCATCGTCGAGGCCTACGCGGAGTGGGACCAGGCGCAGGAGGAGGCCCAGGAGGCCCGCGACCGTGGCGCACGCGGCGAGCGTGACCGTCGCTTCCAGGAGGACTGAGTCGTGGCCGTGTTCCTCGCCGACGAGCAGACGCTGCCCGTCGACACCGACGACCTCGTTGCCCTCGCGCGTCACGTGCTGCGCACGCAGCGGGTGCCCGAGGACATGGAGCTCGCCCTGCTGTTGGTCGACGAGTCCACCATCGCCGGGCTCAACGCCCAGCACCTGGGCAAGCCGGGGCCGACCGACGTGCTCGCGTTCCCGATCGACGAACCCGGCGAGGCCCCGCCCGGCGGACCGGCGGTGCTCGGCGACGTGGTGCTGTGCCCGGCGGTCGCCGCCGCGCGGGCCCCCGACCTCGGCCGGACCCCGGAGGACGAGATCCGGTTGCTGACCGTCCACGGCATCCTCCACCTGTTGGGCATGGACCACGCCGACCCGGAGGAGGAGCGGGCCATGTTCGGTCTGACCGACGACCTGCTCGCCTCCTACGCGGCCGCGTCCGAGGTCGACCGATGAGCGAGCGACGTGCGCCCGATGCGTGAGGGCGACGAACCGGTGCGCCCCCGCACGGCCGACCGAGCGGGGGCGCGTCCGTGACCCTCTCGCTCCCGCTGGTCGTCACCGGGATCGTCCTGCTCGTGCTCACCGCGGCGTCCGCCGCGGTGGAGACGGTGGTCGACCGGCTCAACGTGGTCCGCGCCCTGCGCCTGCGCGAGGAGGAGCGCCGTGGCGCCCCGGCGCTGCTGTGGCTGACCGAGCACCGGGCGACCAGTCTCAGCGTGCTGCTCGCCGTCGGGCTGACGCTGCGGGTCGCACTCGGTGCGGTGGCCGGCCTGGTCGGCTGGCAACTCGACGCCGGACCCGGGGCGGCCGTCGCGGTGGCCGTGGCGGTCGTGGCCACGCTGGTGCTCGGCGAGGTCGCGCCCCGCACGGTCGTGCTCCGTCACCTCGAGACCGCCGGGCTGCGGCTGGCCGGACCGGCCCGCGTGCTCGTGCGCGTGCTGGACCCGGTGGCCCGCGGCGTGGTCACCCTGGGCCGGGCGCTGGTGCCGCGCCGCCACGAGGTGTCCGGGCCCTACGCGACCGACGACGAGCTGCGGCAGCTCGACGCGGACGAGGAGGAGCAGGACGACGAGCTCGAGCCCGAGGAACGGGCCATGATCCGCTCGATCTTCGAGCTCGCCGACACCATCGTCCGCGAGATCATGGTGCCGCGCCCCGACATGGTCCTGGTGGCCGAGGACGCCGCGCTGCACGACGTGGTGCAGGTCGTGCTCGAGCGGGGCTACTCGCGGGTCCCCGTCCACGCCGCCGACGACGTCGACACCGTCGTCGGCGTCGTCTACGCCAAGGACCTGCTGCGACGGGTCGCGACCGAGCAGCGACGCGAACGCTGGGGCGACCTCGTCCGACGGCCCACCTTCGTGCCCGAGACCAAGCGCTGCGACGAGCTGCTGCGGGAACTGCAGGAGGCGACCGTCCACCTCGCCATCGTCGTCGACGAGTACGGCGAGACGGTGGGTCTGGTCACCATCGAGGACATCCTCGAGGAGATCGTCGGCGAGATCGTCGACGAGCACGACCACGAGGAACCGCTGGTCGAGCTGCTCGACGACGAGGTCCTGCGGGTCGACGCGCGGCTCGGGGTCGACGACCTCAACGAACTGCTCGACGCGGCCCTGCCCGAGGAGGGTTGGGACAGCGTCGGCGGGCTGGTGTTCGGCACGCTCGGCCGGGTGCCGGTGGAGGGCGAGCAGCTCGAGCTCGAAGGGCTTTGCATCACCGTCGAGCGCGTGCAGGGGCGACGGGTGGGCAAGGTGCTCGTCGCCCGCCGGCCGCCGGTCGAGGACGAGGCGGCCGAGTCGGTCGGGTCGTGAGCACGTACGCTGCCGGCGCCCGCCGTGCGGGGCCGCCCGGTTGCGGGCACGAGACGCACGAGACGCACGAGATCAGGAGTGCTGACCGATGAAGGCCGAGCCGCGTCGCCGTGGCGTCACCTACGACGAGGCGGACCTGCTGCGGCGGGCCCGCACGGTGCGCGCCCGCGCGTACGCGCCGTACTCGTCCTTCCACGTCGGCGCGGTGGTGCTCACCGAGGACGGGCAGCTGTTCGAGGGCGTCAACGTCGAGAACGCCTCGTACCGGATGACCACCTGTGCCGAGCAGAGCGCGATCGCCACGATGGTGACGGCCGGGGTCCGCAGCCCGATCGTGGCGGTCGCGGTGGTCGGCGACGGTGAGGACCCCTGCACGCCGTGCGGTGCGTGCCGGCAGACCATCTTCGAGTTCGGTCCGCAGGCGACCGTCTACGCCTCGGGGGACGCGGGACGTCCGCTGGTCACCGTGATCGCCGACCTGCTGCCGCACGGATTCGGTCCCCGGCGCCTCGCGCAGGGCCAGTCCTGAGCGCACCCACCCCCGCTGCGCAGTTCGGAGACCACCGTGTCCGGCCGTGAGCTCGACCTCGACGCCATCCTCGCCGGTGCGGACGAGCCGCTGCCCGAGGGGCACCGCTCGGGCCTGCTGGCCCTCGTCGGCCGGCCCAACGTGGGCAAGTCGACGCTGCTCAACCAGATGGTCGGGGAGAAGGTCGCCATCGTCACCCAGGTGCCCGGGACCACCCGCAACGCGATCCGCGGCGTGGTGACCCGCAGCGACGCCCAGCTGGTGTTCCTCGACACCCCCGGCCTGGCCAAGCCGCGCACGCTGCTCACCCGCCGGCTCAACGAACTGGTGCGCGACACCTGGGCCGGTGTCGACGCGGTCTGCTTCCTGGTCGACGTGGCCGACGGCATCGGCCGCGGTGACGAGTTCCTGGCCGCGGAGCTGGCGGGGATCCGCACGCCGGTGGTGGCGGTCGCGAACAAGGTGGACCGCGTTCGGGACAAGGCGTCGCTGCTGCCGCGCCTGGCGCGGCTCGAGGGGTTGCTCGGCGAGGGCCGCTCGTTCGCCGACATCGTGCCGGTGTCGGCCGAGACGGGCGAGAACGTGCCGGCGCTGCTCGACGTGCTGGTGTCGCACCTGCCCGAGGGGCCGCGGTTGTTCGGCAGCGGTCACGTCTCGGACCAGCCCGAGGCGCAGCTGGCCGCCGAGATCCTGCGGGAGAAGCTCATCCGGGACCTGCAGCACGAGCTGCCGCACTCGGTGGCCGTCACCGTCGACGAGATCCGCCCCTCCGAGGAGCGCGAGGACCTGCTCGAGGTCGATGCGGTGATCCACGTCGAGCGGGACAGCCAGAAGGGCATCGTCATCGGGCGCAAGGGCGCCAACCTGAAGGCGGCCGCCACGGCCGCCCGGCAGGAGCTCGAGGTGCTGCTGGGCGCGAAGGTGTTCCTGACGACGCACGTCACGGTCGCCAAGGAGTGGCAGCGTGACGCCAAGCAGCTCGGCAGGCTCGGCTACTGATGGTGCGCGACGAACTCGCCCTGCTCGACTACCGGCGGCGGGTCGCCGCGCTCTACGCCGGACTGCGCCGACGCGGGGTCGACGAGGACGGCTGGCGGTGGTGGCGAGCACAGCGTGACGAGCTGTTCGCCGCCCATCCGGCGAGCCCGGTCCCGCCGGCGCGCCGGGCGACCTTCGACGGACTGCCGTTCGGCGACTACGACCCGGAGCTGCACCTCGGGGCGGTGACGCTCGAACCGGCCGTTCATGCGGTCTTCGAGGTCGCCCACAGTGCGTCGGGCACCACACCGGCGCGACGCTTCGCCACGCTGCCGCTGCGCCTGGGCGACCAGGAACACCGGGTGTCGGTGTACTGGCTCGACGTCTACGGCGGCGGGGTGTTCGTGCCGTTGCGCGACGCGTCCAACGGGCGCGACACCTACGGCGGCGGGCGCTACCTGCTCGACACCGCGAAGTCGGCCGACCTCGGCGGCGATCCCGCCGCGCTCGTGGTGGACCTCAACTTCGTCTACCACCCCTCGTGCGCGCACGACCCGACCTGGTCGTGCCCGCTGGCGCCGGTGGACGAACGCCTGCCCGTGGCCGTGGCCGCGGGCGAGCGTCTGGCCGCAGGATGAGCGCCGTGGGAGAACCCGTCGTGCTGCAGACCGGACCGGAGACGTTCCAGGTCCTGCTCGGTGGCGGCCGGCGGCTCGACGCGACCCTCGCTCACCACACCCGCCGCGGTCTGGGGCTGCACGGGGTGCCGCCGGTGCAGGTCGCCACCGAGATCGTGCGCTTCCTGCTCGAACGCGACGGTCTGCCCGACGACGACGGACCGCTCGTCCTGGCGGCCCTCGCCGGCCGACATCCGGAGTTCGTCGAGGAGATCCGGGCGCGACTCGGGTGAGCGGCCGGCTCGCCCTGCCAGCGGGCACTACCTTCTCCGGGCGCGCCCGGGATCTGGGCGGGCGCCCGGACACGAGCAGGAGCGACTCGATGCCGAAGGCGGTCTGGAACGGGGCGGTGCTCGCGGACAGTGACGCGACCGTCATGGTCGAGGGCAACCACTACTTCCCGCCGCAGAGCGTGGACATGCGCCTGCTCCGGGAGGCCGACAAGACGTCCGTCTGCCCGTGGAAGGGGACCGCGTCGTACTACGACGTCGTCGTGGACAGACAGGTGAACTCCGGCGCTGCCTGGACCTACCGCGATCCCAAACGCAAGGCGGCCCAGATCCAGGACCACATCGCGTTCTGGGGCGGGGTGCAGGTCGGCTGATCGTCACGCGCAAGCGTCCGATGCGTATCGAACGGTTCTTCGTTTCGTACGTCGTACGGTCGTACGGGGAGGTGGTCGGGGGTGCGCAGGTGGTGGGTGACCCTGGAGTCGACGACCCATCGTCCTTCCTTCCCCGCAGGAGTTCTCCCGTGAAGTTGCGTTCCCGCGTTCTGCCCGCCGCCGCGGCGGCCGCCCTGCTGCTCGCCGCCTGTGACGCCGGCGACGACGCGCAGGACCCCGGCGTCGAGGACACCGACACCGGCGCCACCGAGGACACCGACGACGGCGGCATCCTCGACGACGACCTGACCGGCGACGACACCCTGGGCGAGGACACCGCCGAGGAGCAGGCGCTCGACCCCGAGGACGCCGAGGTGCAGCTCGACGTCGTCTCCTCCGAGCTCGGTGACCACGTCGTCGACGCCGAGGGACGCAGCCTGTACGTCTCGTCCGACGACGAGGAGGGCGTCAGCAACTGCCTCAACGACTGCGCGCAGATCTGGCCGCCGGTCCTGGTCGACGGTGAGCCGACCGCGATCGGTGAGCTCGACGAGACGCTGCTCGGCACCACCGAGCGTGACGACGACACCGGTACGCAGGTGACCTACAACGGCTGGCCCCTGTACTGGTTCGTCTCCGACGCCGAGCCGGGGGACACCCGCGGTCAGGGCGTCAACGGCACCTGGTGGCTGATCGGGGGCGACGGTGAGCCGATCGCCGAGGGCGGCATCCAGGACGAGCCGGGCGACGCCGACGCCGGCACCGACGAGGACACCGACGCCGAGGGCGACGAGGACGCCTGACCTCCTCCGAGGGTCGAGGTGCGAGGGGCGGGGCCGGTGGCCGCGCCCCTCGGTCGTCCGGCGCGGGTGCCGGTCGGACGCACCGCTAGCCTCGCCGCCGACGTGCGACCGACGTGCGACGACGGATGAAGACGTGATGGCGAAGAAGAGCGACCTGGGCGTGACCCCGCTGAGCGAGGACGTCTCCGCCTGGTACAACGAGCTGGTGTTCAAGGCCGAGCTGGCCGACCGGGGGCCCGCGAAGGGCACGATGGTCATCCGCCCCTACGGCTACCGCGTGTGGGAGCTGCTGCAGAGCCAGCTCGACCAGCGCTTCAAGGACACCGGGCACGTCAACGCGTCGTTCCCGCTGTTCATCCCGGAGTCCTACCTCAAGCGCGAGGCCGAGCACGTCGAGGGGTTCAGCCCCGAGCTCGCCGTGGTCACCCACGCCGGCGGCAAGGAGCTCGAGGAGCCGCTGGTCGTGCGGCCCACCTCCGAGACCATCATCGGCGAGATGTACAGCAAGTGGATCTCGAGCTACCGCGACCTGCCGATCCTGATCAACCAGTGGGCCAACGTGGTCCGGTGGGAACTGCGACCGCGCGTGTTCCTGCGCACGACCGAGTTCCTGTGGCAGGAGGGGCACACCGCCCACGCCTCGAAGGACGAGGCGATGGAGGAGACCCTGCGCATGTTCGACGTCTACGCGGAGTTCGCGCGCAACGTCGCCGCCATCCCGATGGTCCAGGGCGAGAAGACCCCCGGCGAGCGCTTCGCCGGTGCCGTCGCGACCTTCTCCATCGAGGGGATGATGCGCGACGGCAAGGCGCTGCAGTCGGGCACCTCGCACTACCTCGGCACCAACTTCGCCAAGGCCTTCGACATCTCGTTCCAGGACGAGAACAACGAACTGCAGCTCGCCCACACCACGTCGTGGGGCATGTCGACCCGCATGATCGGGGCCGTGATCCTCGCCCACGGCGACGACCAGGGACTGGTGCTGCCGCCGCGGCTGGCCCCCATCCAGGTCGTCATCGTCCCGATCGGTCGCGGTGAGCAGGCCGAGGGCCCGCGCGCCAAGGCGCACGAGCTCGCGGCGCAGCTCGCCGAGGCCGGGGTGCGTGCCCACGTCGACGATCGCGACGCCTCGCCGGGCTTCAAGTTCAACGACTGGGAGCTCAAGGGCGTGCCGCTGCGCGTCGAGCTCGGACCGCGCGACCTCGAGGCCGGTCACGTGCTGATGGCCCAGCGGATCGGGGAGCTCGACGACAAGGGCCGCGCGGTCAAGGACACGCTCGGCTTCGACGAGTTCGTCGCCGCGGTGCCCGACCGCCTCGACGTCTACCACGAGCTGCTGCTCGAGCGGGCCCGCACCTTCCGTGACGAGCACTCGGCTCCCGTGGACGACTTCGACGCCTTCGAGGCGCAGGTCGCGGTCGGCTTCGCCTGTGCGCTCCACTGCGGCGAGGCGTCCTGCGAGGACGACATCAAGGCCGCCACCGCCGCGACGCCGCGTTGCATCCCGGTCGACGGTGACGCCGAGGAGGGCGCCTGCGTGCGCTGCGGCAAGGCGTCCGCCTACGGCAAGCGGGTCGTGTTCGCCCGCGCCTACTGACCCCCGCAGCCAACGGCGGCCCCACACCCCCGCGGTGGCCGCTGCGCCAGACCGGGGACGACGACCTCAGCCGGTCGGCGCCTCGCGCAGGAACTGCAGGGCCTCGTCGGCGTGTCGCTGCATGTTCAGCTCGCTGCCCACGACGAGCCGGACCGTCAGGTCGGGGCCGAGCACGTAGGTCTGGCGTCGGCTCGGCAACGGACCGGCGCGCTTGGCGCCGAACGCGCGGGCGACCTCGCCCTCGGGGTCGGCGACGAGCGGGAAGTCGAACTCGTGCTCGGTGCCGAACCGTTGCTGGGTCGCGAGATCGTCACGACTCACTCCGACGCGGGTGGCGCCGACCTCGGCGAACTCGGCGCCGAGATCCCGGAAGTGACACGCCTGCGCGGTACAGCCGGGCGTGAAGGCCTTCGGGTAGAAGAACACGACCAGCTCACGGCCGTCGGCGAGCGCCTGCAGGCTCGTGGTGGTGCCGTCACTCAGGCGGACGGCGAGGTCCGGGACGTGGTCTCCGACGGCGACGGGCACGGGTTCGCTCCTGGTCGAGGCGCCGGTCCGGCCGATCCCGGCAGGAAGGAGTTCGGGGCCGTGCGGGAGGTGTACCGCCTGGTCGCGCCACGGGGGCGCAGCCTGACCGGGCGGGCGCGGCCGGCCGCCGCTGCGCTACGGGTCGTGCAGTAGCGTCGCCCCCCCGTCCTCGCCGTCGTCTCCGAGGAGTCCCGCGTGGCCACGATCGTCCTGGTCCGGCACGCCACCACCGCGGCCACCGGCAAGCGCCTGGGTGGCTGGACGCCCGGCGTCCACCTCGACGAGGCCGGGCGCGGTCAGGCGGAGCGGACCGCAGCGCTGCTGTCGGGGCTGGAGCTGGCCGCGGTGTACGCGTCGCCGCTGGAGCGCACCCAGGAAACCGCCCGGATCGTCGCCCAACCGCACGGGTTGCCGGTGCAGACGCGGCGCGACATCGGCGAGGTCGACTACGGCGAGTGGACCGACGAGCCGCTCGAGCAGCTGCGCGGGCGTCCGCTGTGGCCCGTCATCCAGCACACGCCCTCGCGGGTGCGCTTCCCGGGCGGCGAGTCGATCCGCGGGATGCAGTCCCGCGCGGTCGAGGCGGTCGAGTTCCTGGCGGCCGAGCACACCGGACGGACGGTCGTCGCCGTCAGCCACGCCGACGTCATCAAGGCGGTGCTGGCGCACTTCCTGGGCATGCCGCTCGACACCTTCCAGCGGCTGCACGTCGCTCCCGCGTCGGTGAGCATGCTGCACCTGGCCCCGGACGCCGCGCCGATGCTGCTGACCGGGAACCTCACCGGCGAGGCACCGACCGTCCCGTCGCCCCCCGACCCGGCATCCTCCGACCCGGCATCCTCCGACCCGGCACCCTCCGACCCGGCATCCTCCGACCCGGCATCCTCCGACCCCACCGAGCGGCAGCAGGGAGACACCCCGTGATCGACGTCGAGCTTCCCGAGCCCCACCACGTCACCGTGGGGACCGTCGGCGAACCCGGCAACCGCACCTTCTTCGTCCAGGCCCAGGACGAGGACGCGCTCGTGACCCTCGTGCTGGAGAAGCAGCAGGTCGGCGGGATCGGGGACCTGCTCGCCCAGCTGCTCGCCCGCGTCGACGACCGGCCGGCCACCGACTGGGACCGCGCCGCCATGGCGCTGCGCGACCCGGTCGAACCGCGTTGGCGGGTCGGGGAGCTCGGCGTCGGCATCGACGACGAGGGCGTGCGCTTCGTGCTGGAGTTCACCGAGTTGCTGCTCGTGGACGACGAGGCGGACCTCGACGAGCTGCCCGAGCCCCGCGAGGTGCGCGTCTGGTGCAACCAGGACCAGGCCCGGCGGCTGGCAGCCCACGCCGACGAGCTGGTCGGCCAGGGGCGGCCGCGCTGTCAGCTGTGCGGCCGGCCGATGGCGGCCGACGGCTCCCACGTGTGCCCCTCGACCAACGGGCACGGGCGCCTGACCCGCTGACGTGACCGACCCGGCCGACGCGCGCGAGCCCGCTGACGCACCCGACGCGGGTGCGGCCGACGCGGATGCGGTCGACGCCACGATGGCACGGCGCCTGCGTACGGCCCCGCTCGAGGCGGTCGGACAGTTCGCCGACGCCTCGAACGCGACCCTGCTGGTCCGGTTGCGCGACCGCGACCCGCGCACCCTCGACGAGCTGGTCGCCGACCTCGGGCACGAGCCCACCGTCGAGGAGCTCGACCCACGCGACCTGGCGGTCTACAAGCCGCGCCGCGGCGAGGCCCCGCTGTGGGACTTCCCGTCGGGAACCCTCCACCGGCGCGAGGTGGCGGCATGGGAGATCTCCGACGCGCTGGGATGGGAACTCGTGCCGACCACCGTCGTGCGCACCGAGGCGCCCTTCGGCGTCGGCAGCCTGCAGCGGTTCGTGCCCCACGATCCCGAGCAACACTACTTCTGGTTGCTCGAGCAGGCCGAACCGGCCGTCGTCGCGCAGTTGGTCGCCATGGTCGTGTTCGACCTGGTCATCGACAACGCCGACCGCAAGGGGGGCCACGTGCTGCTCGAACAGCCGATCGACGGTCGACCCGCGGATCCGGCGGTGCCGCGCATCCGGCTGGTCGACCACGGCGTGAGTCTCAACGTCGAGCCCAAGCTGCGCACCGTCGGGTGGCACTTCGCCGGTGAGCCGGTGCCCGACCACCTGCGCGTCGAGGTGGCCGCGCTGGCGGCGGCGTTCGACGAGGACCTCGCGCCCCGGCTCGACGGCCTGCTGGAGGGCCCCGAACTCGCGGTGCTCGCGCAACGGTTGCGCCGCGTGGCCGAGCTCGAGGTGTTCCCCTCCCCGCAGGGGGAGCGCCCGTTCCCCTGGCCGCTGTTGTGAGCCCGGTGTGCGGACCCGGTGCGTCGGCGTGCCGGGCGCCGTCGGGTACAACGGCGGGCATGGAGATCGACACCCTGAGCGACGACCTGCTCGACGACGCGCTGGCCCTGTGGGCACGCACCGAACAGCTCGCCCCCGCGCCGCGCGAGGAGGTCGAGCAGTTGCGCGCCCACGACGGCGGGCTCGTGCTCGGCGCCGTCGACGACGGCCGGCTCGTCGGGGTGGTGCTCGGCAGCTTCGACGGCCGGCGGGGGGCGATCAGCCGCCTGGCCGTGGACGCCTCCGCGCGCCGACGCGGCGTCGCCCAGGCGTTGGTGGCTGAACTCGAGGACCGACTGGCCGCGCGTGGTTGTCGCCGCGTGAGCCTGTACGTCTACGCCGGCAACGACCTCGGTCGGGGCTTCTGGGCCGCCCTGGGCTACGACGAGGCCCCTGACGTGGTGCTGTTCAGCCGCCGCCTCGACCCGACCGACACGGACGGTTCGCCGTGCTGAGCCGCTGATGGCGACCTACCGCGAGCAGGGCATCGTCCTGCGGACCCACAAGCTCGGCGAGACCGACCGGATCCTGCACCTGGTCACGCAGGGACGCGGCAAGGTCCGCGCCGTCGCCAAGGGCGTGCGACGTCCGGGCTCCCGCTTCGGCGGACGCCTCGAGCCCTACAGTCATGTCGACCTGCAGCTGTACGAGGGCCGCAACCTCGACGTCGTCAACCAGGCCGAGCTGATCGCGCCGCACGCCGCCGTCCGGGCCGACTACGCCCTGTCGGCCTCCGCCGCGACGATGACGGAACTGACCGACGCCGTCGCGCAGGAGGGCGAACGCGACAACGCGCTGTTCCTGCTCCTGCGCGCCGGGTTGCAGGCGTTGGAGGCGGCGCCGCCGGACCCGGCCGTGTTCGTCGACGCGTTCCTGCTGCGGCTGGCGTCGATCGTCGGCTTCCACGCGTTCACCGAGGCCTGCGCGGTGTGCCGCACGCCCGGCCGGCACGTGTTCCTGAGCGTCAAGGCCGGCGGCACGCTGTGTGCCGACTGCGCCCCGACCGGGACCCGCGCGGTGGACCGCGACGTGGTCGAGGCCGTCCGGCTCCTCGGGGCACCGGGGGAGTGGGCGGCGCTGCCCGCCCTGAGCCGCGAGCAGCCCGACGCGGGCCGGGTCGCCGCCTCCTACGTCCGCGCGTTCGTCGAGCACCACCTCGACCGGCGGCTGCGCAGCTACGAGCTGGTGCCTCGCCAGTAGGCTCGCGCCTCGCCCGTAGCGCACACGTCGTCGGACAAGGACCCGGGGTGGAGATCGACCAGCTCGACCCGGCCCGCATCCCCGGCCACGTCGCCATCATCATGGACGGCAACGGCCGCTGGGCCAACCGGCAGGGCCTCAAGCGCAACGCCGGGCACGAGGCCGGGGAGCAGGCCCTGTTCGACACCGTCGAGGGAGCGCTCGAACTCGGCATCCGGGACCTGACCGTCTACGCGTTCTCGACCGAGAACTGGAAGCGCCCCCCCGACGAGGTCCGCTTCCTGATGAACTTCAACGAGTCGCTGCTCGTCCGCCGCGCCGACGAACTCGACGACCGCGAGGTGCGGGTCCGCTTCCTCGGCCGGCGCAACCGACCCGTGCCCCGTCGCCTGGTGCGCCTGATCGAGGACACCGAGGCGCTGACCCGCGACAACCGGCGCATGACCCTGCGGATCGCGTTCAACTACGGCGGACGCACCGAACTGCTCGACGCCACCCGACAGCTGGTCGAGGAGGCCGCCGCAGGACGGCGCAGGAAGGTCGACGAGGACGCGATCGCCGCGCGGTTGTACGACGCCGAGATGCCCGACGTCGACCTGCTGATCCGGACCTCGGGTGAACAGCGGCTGTCGAACTACCTGCTGTGGCAGGCCGCGTACGCCGAGTTGGTGTTCACCGAGCTGTTGTGGCCCGACTTCGACCGCGTCGCGCTGCGTCGGGCCGTGTACGACTACCAGTCACGCGACCGCCGGTTCGGGGGAGCGGTCGACCGCCCCCGTCCGTCGGCGTCGACGGCCCCGACCCTCCCGCCGCCAGGAGCACCATGATGGCTCGTTTCGAGGTCCGCCAGACCGACCCCAAGCGGTTCGACCCGCGTGACATCGCCTACGAGGTCGTCGACACCCAGAGCGGTCACGCCGTCGCGAGCTTCCCCGACCGCGACGAGGCGCAGGCCCACGCCGACCGCCTCGAACAGGGTCCGTTCGACCTCGACGAGCAGGACCGCCGTCGCAAGGAGCAGGACGACTGGGGGACCTGGGAGTCGTGGGACTGACCGGGGCTCACGGACCGTCGACGGCGTCGCGGACGAAGGCGTCGACGGCGTCGAGGTAGGCGTCGCCGTCGAGCAGGGCACGGTCGTTGTGATCGACCCCGGGCAGCCAGAGACGCCGGGCGTCGGTGGCCTCGGCGACCCGCGCCGACAGCTCCGGCGCCACGATGGTGTCGGCGTCCCCGGCGACGACCAGCGTCGGGCCGTCCCAGCCGGCGAGATGACGTCCGGTCGCGAACTCGTCGCGCAACAGCCACCGGACGGGCAGGAACGGGTAGTGGCGGGCACCCACCTCGGTCAGGGACGGGAACGGTGAGCGCAGCACCAGCGCCGCCGGCGGACGCTCGGCCGTGAGCGCGGCCGCGACGCCGGTGCCGATCGACTCGCCGAGGTGGACCAGGCGGTCCGGCTCGACGTCGTCGCGAGCCTCGAGGTGGTCGCGGGCTGCCCGTGCGTCGGCGAGCAACCCGGCCTCCGAGGGCCGACCCGGGTTTCCGCCGTACCCGCGGTAGTCGACCAGCAGCACCGCGTGTCCCCGTGCGACCAGTCCCTGCGCCAGCGGCAGGCGCAACTCCCGGTTCCCGGCGTTGCCGGGCAGGGCGAGCACCGTCGCGACGGGCGCCTCGGACGGCACGAGGTACCAGGCGCTCAGCTCGAGCCCGTCCCCGGTGCGCAGCGTGACGGTCTCGACCCCGGCCGGGGGTGTCGGCGTGGTGCGGTCGGGCAGGAAGATGAGCTGGCGTTGGAAGAACCAGGCCGCGAGGACCAGCAGGAGCCACAGGGCGGCGAGCGCGGCGAGGACCACCAGGGCCGTCCGGGCGGGCCCGCTCACCGTGGGACCGGCAGTTCGAGGCCCAGCACCCGGGCGAACCGCGTCAGGGTCGCGTGCGTGAGTCCCCACACGACCCGTCCGCCGAGGTCCAGGCCGGGGAAGGCGTCGTCGTAGCCGGGGACCCGGTGGGCGGTCGCGGTCCCGGGCGCGAGCAGCCGTCCCAACGGCACCCACAGCGCGTCGGCGACCTCGTCGGGATGCGGGGTCATGACGGGGCGCTCGTCGAGCACGAACACGTAGGTGGCCACCCGCGCGTCCCGGTGGTGGCCGTGGTGGTCGTCGAGGCGACCGACGGGGGCGTCGAGTGCGAGGCCGACCTCCTCGCGGGTCTCGCGCACGGCGGTGGCGGCCAGGTCCGGGTCGTCCGGGTCGCGCTTGCCTCCCGGCAGGGCCATGTGTCCGGACCAGGGGTCGCCGGTGCGCTCGACCCGTTCGATCAGGGCGAGCTCCGGACCGTCACCCGGCGCCACCACCAGCGCGGTCGCCGCCTGCCAGCCCTCGGTGACGAGGTGTTCGGGTGCGGCATCGGGTACGTGCCGGGCGACCAGGTCGCGGATCCGGTCGAGTGAAGGCAGCGCGCTCACGGGTCGCGGCGGGGCAGCACCCACAGTTCGGTGGTGTAGTGCAGCGCCACGCGCCCGTGGTCGTCGCGGCTGCTGCGCTCGTGGACGTCGCGGACCGCCGCGAGGACCCGGGAACGGGTCCGCTCGTCGAGGCGGGCGACGAACGAGACCGACGCGACGCGACCGACCAGCCCCTCGATGTCGAGCTGTTGCTGCCAGGGCGCCGAGGTGGTGCCGGGTTCGCCGAAATCCGGGCTCTTCGCGAGCCAGTCGACCCATTCGTGGCGTGCCCACGAGGGGGTGTCGCCACGATGGGGGCGCAACAGGTCGTCGAGTGCGGCCTGTACCGGGGTGGTGAGATCCCGTCGGTTGAACAGCACGGCCAGCGAACCACCGGGACGCAGGACACGGGCGAACTCGCGCAGGGCACGGGGCCCGTCGAACCAGTGGAAGGCCTGCGCGGCCGTGACCGCGTCGAGGCTCGCGTCCTCGAGCGGCAGGGACTCGGCGGTGCCGGCCACGATGCGCAGCCGGTCGTCGCGGACGCTGTGCGCCAACTGCTCGCGCATGCCCGCCATCGGTTCGACGGCGATCACCTCGGCGCCCGTGGCGAGCAGACGCCGGGTGAGCTTGCCCGTGCCGGCCCCGACGTCGGCGACCCGGCGTCCGGGCGCCAACGCCAGGCGCTCGACGAGCCGGGAGACCACGCCGGGCTCGTAGTCGGGCCGGGCGGCCTCGTAGGTGGCCGCGACGCCGTCGAAGCCGGTGGCGGTCTCGTGGACCCCGTCGTGGTCACCGTTGGCGCTCATGCCGCGTCCTCGCCTCGGTCGGCGGCGACGGCGGTCTCGTCGATCAGGCGACGCAGGTGTGCGACGGCGTCGGTGGTGCTCAGCGGCGTCGCGCCCCGGGTGACCTGGTGCGCGACGATCCGCGGTTCCCGACGCAGCAGGTGCAGTCCCCGGCGCACGAGCGTGAGCGGTGGCTTGCGCCCTTCGCGCAGGTCGCGGCCGAGCCGGCGCCAGAACGTCACCAGCGGGCGGTTGGTGAGGCAGACCGCGTCGGCGAGGATCCCGGCGGTGCGGCAGCGCTCGACGAGCTCGGCGGCGAAGATGCCCTCGGCGACCACCAGCGGCGCGTCGCCGAGCGCCACGGTGTGCACGTCGACGGCCCGGTTCGACGGGATGTCGTACACCGGCAGCTCGGCGCGTCCCTCCCGGGCGAGCGAGACCAGCGCGGCGACCGCCCGGTCGGCGTTCCACGACGCCGGGTCGTCCCAGTCGACGATGCCCAGCTCACCGACCGGCAGCGCCGGGTCGTCACCGTCGCGGTAGAAGTCGTCGAGGCAGACCGTGGGCAGCCCGACCCGGGCCGCCAGCGAGGACTTGCCCGACCCGGATGGTCCCGACAGCAGCACGACGCGCGCGCGCAGGCGGGCGTCGGCGGGGGGAGGAGAGGCCGGGGAGGTCACGGCCGGCACTGTAACGCGCAGGACCGGCCGTGCCGGCAGCGTTCACCCGCGCCGCGTACCGAGCCGGTGGTCGAGGACCTCGGCGAGATCGTCGGCGAGCGACGGTGCCTCGTCGCCGGTCAGCGTGGCGATCGTGATGCGCACACCGGGGGGCGCGTCGATGCGGTAGGGCTCGCCGGCCTGCACGCCCCACCCGCGGGCGAGCAGGCCCTGTACGACCGGGACCTCCTCGGGGACCGGCACCCACAGGTTGAGCCCGCTGGTGCCGTGGGCGACGATGCCCGCGTCGGCGAGCGCGTCGCGCAGGGCGTCGCGGCGACGCGCGTAGGTGGCGGCGGCGGTGGCGAGCGTGCCGGCGGCGTCGGCGCGGCGCCACACCTCGGCGGTCAGGTGCTGCAACAGGTGGCTGACCCAGCCGGTTCCGAGCCGCTGTCGGCCGAGCACCCGCTGCACCGACTCCTCGTCCCCCGCCAGCACCGCGACCCGCAGGTCGGGTCCCAGGGCCTTGGCGACCGAGCGCACCACCGCCCACCGCTCGCGGCCGGTGCTCAGCGTGACCGCCGGCACCCCGGCGACGGCACTGGCGTGGTCGTCCTCGATGAGCAGCAGCTCGGGTGCGGCGTCGAGCAGTGGGCGCAGTTGCTCGGCCCGGGCAGGGGAGAGCGCCGCACCGGACGGGTTGGCGGCGCGCGGCACCACGACCAGCGCGTCGAGGCCGTCGGCCAGCGCCGCCTCGAGGGCGTCGGGCAACGGTCCCTCGTCGTCGACGGCGATCCCGACCGGCGTCAGGCCCAGCGCCCGGGCGAGGTCGAGCGAACCGGCGTAGCCGGGATCCTCGAGGCCGATCCGGTCACCGAGGCGCAGGTGCACCTCGAGGACCCGTTCGATCCCGTCGAGCCCGCCGCCGACGACGGCGAGATGGCCGGTGGCCACGCCGTCGGCCTCCAACGAGACCCGCGCGAGCTCGAGCAGGGCCTCGACGCCGGGTTCGTCGCCGTACAGGCGGTGGACCGGTCCCACCGCCGCGAGGGCCGGCCCCAGGTCCGGCAACAGCGTCGGGTCGGGATTGCCCGTGGTGAGGTCGCGGGTGCCGGGAGGAAGATCGGGCGCGAGTCTGCTTGTGAGCGAGGGTCGGTGGCCGACCACGGTCCTCGAGCGGTCGTGCGTGACCAGGACACCGCGCTGGCGCAGGTCGCGGTAGGCGGCTGCGACGGTGGTCGGTGACACCCCGAGCTCACGCGCGAGAACACGGACCGACGGCACCGCCTCCCCGGCGGCGAGCGCACCGCTGACGACCCCCCGCTCGACGGAACGGACGATGGTGGCGGCACGGTCGCCGCGGATCGAGTACTGTACCGGCTCAGACGTCATAGCTGTACTGTAACAGAACACCGTTGATGCCGTTGTCGCCGTTCAGTAGTGGCGAGCGGTTCGAAGCGCCGGTCGTGGCGCAAGACGCCGCCCCGACCCTGTCCTGCCGAGGTTCGTTGCACGTGTCCGCCTTCCTTCCCGATGACCTGTTGCGCGTGCGTCGGCACCCCGAACGGGGCACCACCTCACGCGAGGTCGTCCACTCCATCCTCGATGCCGGACTGGTCTGCCACCTCGGCTACCTGCACGGTGACCGCCCCGTCGTCGTACCGACGCTGTACGGCCGGGACGGCGACGAACTCGTCGTGCACGGCTCGGCCGCGTCACGGGCGATGCGCGCCGGTGCCACCGGCCTGCCCGTGTGCGTCACCGTGATGCTGCTCGACGCGCTGGTGCTCGCCCGCTCGGCGTTCCACCACTCGCTCAACTACCGCTCCGTCGTGGTGCACGGTGAGGCGCAGGCGATCGAGGACCCGGACGACAAGACCGCGGCGCTGCGCACCCTGACCGAACACGCCACGCCCGGCCGCTGGGCCGAGGTCCGCTGGCCCACGCCGCAGGAGTTGCGCGCCACCACGGTGCTGCGCCTGTCGCTCGACGGTGCGGTCGCCAAGGTCCGGGCCGGCGGGGTCGGCGACGACGAGGCCGACCTCGACCTGCCCGTGTGGGCGGGCGTCGTGCCGGTCGCGACCAGCTGGGGGGAGGCCGTCGCCACGCCCGGACTCGCCGACGGCCTGGTACCGCCCGCCTCGGTCGTCGCTGCCGCCTCGCGCCCGTCGCTCACCGCGACCGGTGTCCCGGCCGGCCTGAGCGCCAGCCTGACCTCCGGGGACCGCCCATGACCAGGACCGGCAACCGGGCCCTGACGCAGCGCCTGCGTCGGGCCCGCCCCCTCGCGCGCGTCGACGGGCCCTCCGCTTCCGGCCCGGACTCAAGCTCGAACTCGGGCTCGGGCTCGGGCACCGGCACACGGTCGCGACTCGAGCGCCGCACCGTCCTGGTCGTGCTCGCGCTGTTCGCCGTCTACGTGGTGTGGGGCTCGACGTTCCTGGCCATCAAGGTCGCGATCGAGACCATCCCGCCGTTCACCATGATGGCGATCCGGTTCGCGATCGCCGGGTCCGTCCTGTTCGCGTGGGCCGTGCGGCGCGGGGACCGGGCCGGCGACCGGGTCACGCTGCGCCAGTGGCGTCACGCGGTGACGACCGGCGCGCTGCTGCTCGTCGGCGGCACCGGCCTGGTGTCGCTCGCGCAGACCCGCATCTCGTCGGGGACCGCCGCGCTGCTGTGCGCCACGGTGCCGCTGTGGATGGCCCTGCTCGGTCGCGGCATGTTCGGCGAGCGGCTCTCGCCACGGGCGTGGCTGGGGCTGCTGATCGGCTTCGGCGGGGTGGCCGCGCTGGTCGACCCCCGCGGTGGCGGTCACCTCGGCGCCATGCTGCTGGTGCTGGTCGCCACCCTCGCGTGGGCGGCCGGCTCGATGCGCAGCCGCACCGCCGACGCCCCGTCACGGCCGTTGGTGGCCGCGGCGATGGAGATGCTCGGCGCCGCGCTGGTGTTCTCGATCATCGCCGTCGGCTCCGGTGAGGCCTCGGGCGTGGTGTGGAGTGCGATCGGGATCGACGCGATCCTCGCGCTGGTCTACCTCACCACGGCGGGCTCGCTGTTGGCCTTCACGGCCTACAGCTGGCTGCTGCGCAACGCCTCGACGACGCTGGTCGGGACCTACGCCTACGTCAACCCGGTGGTCGCCGTGCTGCTCGGCTGGGCGTTCGCGGGGGAGCTCGTCACGGGTCGCACCGTGGTCGCGGGCGCGATCATCCTCGGGTCGGTGGTGCTGCTGATCACCGGCCGACCCGGCGAGCCCGTCCCCGCCCAGGCCACCTCCGGTGGTGACGTGTTCGCCGGTGAGGCGCGCTGGCACCGTGCCAAGCGCCGGGTCGGCCAGCTACCGTCCGCCGCGCGGCTGTACCGCCGTCCCGGCGTGGAGGGGCCACGCCCGGCCCGACGCGACCAGGAACCGGCATGGGAGACGCGCACGCGGTGAACCCGTCCACCGCTCACGTGCTCGCCGTGTGCGTCGGCCGGGCCCGCCCGACCGCGCACAGCACCGTCGGGGCCACCGCGATCGACAAGCGGCCCGTCGACGGTCCGGTCATCGCCGACGTCGCCGGGCTCGCCGGTGACGAACAGTCCGACCGGACGTTCCACGGTGGCCTCGACCAGGCCCTGTACGCCTACGCACAGGAGGACGCCGACGCCTGGGCGGCCGAGCTCGACCGCGACCTGCCACCCGGCGTCTTCGGGGAGAACCTGCGGGTGGTCGGCCTCGAGGTGTCGCACGCCCGCATCGGCGAGGTGTGGCGGATCGGTGGCTGCACGGTGCAGGTCACCGCGCCGCGGACGCCGTGTCGCACGTTCGCGGCCTTCTGGGACGTGCCGGACCTGGTGCGTCGCTTCCTCGCCGCCGGTCGGCCGGGTGCCTACCTGCGCGTGCTGGTCCCCGGCCCGATCCAGGCCGGTGACCAGGTCCTGCTCGTGGAGGCGCCGCCGACCGACGTGACGGTCGCCGAGGTCGTGCGCATCTTCACCCGCGACCGCGCCGAGGCGACACGGCTGGTCGGGCTGCCCGGCCTGTCGGAGCGCCTGACCAACTGGGCCGCCGCCCGCACCACCGGGCGGACCGTCTGAACCGACGCCGGGTCGCCCCGGGGGCCGTCACCGGCCCTTGGGGTGCCAGACGGTCTTGGTCTCGCAGAACGCCACGATGCGACGCGGGCCGTAGGGCGTGCGCGTCCAGTCCGGTTCGGCGTCCGGCACCTTGAGCACCCGCTTGACGTTCTCGGCCGCCGCGACCTGCAGTTCGGTCGTGTCGCGGCCGGCGAACCCGGACAGGTCGAGCGCGTTGACGTCGAGGTGGCCGGCCAGGACCGGGGCGAGCTCGTCGGCGAAGCCGGTCAGCACGTTGATCACCCCGCCGGGCACGTCGGAGGTGGCGAGCACCTCGCCGAGGGTGACCGCCGGCAACGGGCGGTCCTGGCTCGCGACGACCACCACGGTGTTGCCGCTGACCACGATCGGCGCGACGACTGACACCAGACCGAGCAACGAGGACGCCTGCGGGGCGATCGCGCCGACGACGCCGGTCGGCTCGGGCACCGACAGGTCGAAGTACGGTCCGGCGACCGGGTTGGCGGTCGAGTGCACGGCCTGGAACTTGTCCGACCAGCCCGCGTACCAGACCCAACGGTCGATCGCGGCGTCGACCAGCGTCTCCGCCTGCTTGTCCTTGACCCCCTCGGCGCGGGCGACCTCGTCGACGAACTGGGCCCGGCGGCCCTCGAGGACCTCCGCGACGCGGTACAGGACCTGACCACGGTTGTAGGCGGTGGCACCCGCCCAGCCGGGCTGCGCCTTGCGGGCGGCGCCGACGGCGTCACGCACGTCCTTGCGCGACGCGCGGGCGGCGTTGGCGACGAAGGTCCCGTCGGCGGTCGAGACCTCGTAGACGCGGCCGGACTCCGAACGCGGGAAGGCGCCGCCGACGTAGAGCTTGTAGGTCTTGCGGACGTCGAGTCGCGGGGCGGCGGCCATCAGTAGTCCTCCTGCTGCAGGTAGGCGGCCAGGCCGTGGATGCCGCCCTCGCGGCCGAACCCGGACTCCTTGTAGCCACCGAACGGGCTGGTGGGGTCGAAGCGGTTGAAGGTGTTGGCCCACACCACGCCGGCGCGCAGCTGATCGGCCATCCACAGGATGCGCGAGCCCTTCTCGGACCACACGCCGGCCGACAGCCCGTAGGGGGTGTTGTTCGCCTTGGCGACCGCCTCCTCGGCGGTGCGGAAGCTCAGCACGCTGAGCACCGGGCCGAAGACCTCCTCCTGGGCGATGCGCGAGGACTGGCTCACGTCGGTGAACACCGTGGGCGCGAACCAGAACCCGCGTTCGGGCAGTTCGCAGGCCGGCGACCAACGCTGGGCACCCTCGGCCTCGCCGGCGTCGACCAGCGTGGTGATCCGCTCGAGCTGGTCGCGGGAGTTGATCGCGCCGATGTCGGTGTTCTTGTCCAGCGGGTTCCCCAGGCGCAGGGTGCCGAGCCGCTGCTGCAGCTTGTCGATCACGAGGTCGTGGATCGACTCCTGCACCAGCAGCCGCGAGCCGGCGCAGCACACGTGGCCCTGGTTGAAGAAGATCCCGTCGACGATGCCCTCGATCGCCTGGTCGATCGGCGCGTCGTCGAACACGATGTTGGCGGCCTTGCCGCCGAGCTCGAGCGTCAGCCGCTTGCCGGTGCCGGCGAGCTGGCGCTGGATCGCCTTGCCGACCGCGGTCGAGCCGGTGAAGGCGACCTTGTCGACGTCCGGGTGCGCGACCAGGGCCGCCCCGGTGTCCCCCGCGCCGGTGACGATGTTCACGACGCCCGGGGGCAGGTCGGCCTGCTGGCAGATCTCGGCGAACAGCAGCGCCGACAGCGGGGTGGTCTCGGCCGGCTTGAGCACGACCGTGTTGCCGCACGCCAGCGCCGGGGCGACCTTCCAGGCCAGCATCAGCAACGGGAAGTTCCACGGGATGACCTGGCCACACACGCCGACGGGCGCCGGGTCGTGGCCGAGCCCGGCCCACTCGAGCTTGTCGGCCCAGCCGGCGTGGTAGAAGAAGTGCGCCGCGGCGGTGGGAACGTCGACGTCGCGGGTCTCGCGGATCGGCTTGCCGTTGTCGAGCGTCTCGAGCACGGCCAGCTCGCGGGCACGTTCCTGCAGCAGTCGGGCGATGCGGAAGAGGTACTTGCCCCGTTCGGCGCCGGGCAGCCTCGACCACGTCCCGAACGCCGTGCGGGCGGCGGCGACCGCCCGGTCGACGTCGGGGGCGGTCGCGAGCGCGACGTCGGCGAGGTGCTCCTCGGTGGCCGGGGAGATGGTGGCGAAGCTGCCGCCCTCGGCCGGGTCGACGAACTCGCCGTCGACGAACAACCGGTAGGCGTCGCGGACGGTGGCGAGATCGCGCGCCTCGGGCGCGGGCGCGTAGTCCCACGTCGGCGTGATCAGGTCGGGAACGGTGGCGTCGGCCACGGCGCTTCCTTCGGTTCGGCGGCGGCGCGTCCCGGCGACGGGCACGAGCCGTCCCAGCATAGTGTCGCCGGCGTCGGTGCCCTCCCCGTGGTGCGGGTACCGACCGGAACCCCGCGAGCCGGGGTAACCGAACGTCGTCCCGGGGCGTCGGTGGGTCAGATGCCCGACACGAGCACGGCGAGGTGGCAGTGGTGGCGACCGACGACGAGGCCTTCCGGGCCTTCGTGGACCGCGAGTACCGCCCACTTGTCCGCGGCCTCGCGCTGTACTGCGGCGATGCCGCGGTCGCCGAGGAGCTGGCGCAGGACGCCTTCGCCCGGGCCTTCCAGCGCTGGAGCAGCGTGTCGGGCATGGCCCGTCCGGACGCCTGGCTGCGCACGGTCGCCTTCAACCTCGCCCGGTCGCGGTTCCGTCGCCGGGCCGCGGAACGCCGGGCCTACACGCGGCACGGGACGGGGCCGGCGTCCGCACCCGAGGTCGAGGTCGGCGGCGTTCAAGGGCATCGAGAACCTGCGCCGCACGCTCGGCCACGAGGTCACCGCGATCGAGGAGGGCGCCTCCCATGCCTGACATCACCGACCTGCTCGGCCAGGCCGCCTCGGACGCCGACGGCCCGACACCGATCGACACGATCGTGCGTCGCGGACAGCGCCGTCAGCGCGCCGTGCGTGCCACCGTCGTCGGCGTGCCGCTCGCCGTGGTCGCTCTCGCGGCGGTGGCCGTGGCGGGCCTCGGCGCGCCGACCGGACTCGTGTCGACCCCGGGGCACGTCCGCATGGAGCGATCATCGCCCAGCGGGGCACCTGACGCTCATGGTGGTCCGTTCGTCGCGACCGCGAACATCCGCTCTGCCGCCCGTATCGTCCCGCGTCCTTCCGAGGCGCGTGGAACGTTGATGCTGGCCCAGCAACCATCCATGTCGAGCAGGCACGGCCGACCTGCCCGTACATCACGGTGCTGGCATGCCTGCCGGGGTAGCTCCTACGGGCGTTGTGGTGCGTTGTGGTCACCCGCCCTCGCCGTGGGTTCGAGCGACGGCCAAGCCGATCTCCTCGGCTGCTGCGCACAGGTCGCCATCGCCGGCGACCATGACCGCCGAGCTGTTCTGGACGCGTTCGGCTGCGGCGAGGTGAACGGCGTCGTAGCCACGCAGGGCATGGCGCTGGGCGAGTTCGCCGGCACGGCGCACCAGCAGGTCGTCGACCTCCAGCAGGTCGAGTTGGTCATAGAGCCTGCCGAGTTCCTCGATCGCGACGGCGAGGTCGTCCGCCGCCATGCGCCCCAGTCGGGCTGCCTGTGCGAGCGCGGCGCGGGCCTCGGTGTAGATCAGACGTACCGAGGTGACGTGCTCCGCGGCGTCCCAGACCCGTCCGGACCGTTCCGAGCCCGGTTCCTCGATGAGGAGCGGGATCAGGGCGGACGTGTCGAAGTAGGCGATCACCGACGTTGCTCGCCCACCAGCCCACTGATCGGCGCGGTCGCGGGGACGCGGGTCCTCGGTCGTGCGCGGCGGCGGGAGGCCGCGGGCACGACGAGGCCCTCGTCGATCAGCCGATCGAAGGTGTTCGTGCTTCCCACGGGGACCAGCCGTGCGATCGGACGGCCCCGATCCGTGACGGTCAGCTCCTCGCCTGCCCTGACGCGCTCGAGGTAGCGACTCAGATGGTCACGCAGCTCTCGTACCCCGGCCTCGGCCATGCCGTCTCCGATGTGGCGTCTTCTCGCATGCATCGTAGCCACAACGGAAGGGGGCGGACAGGACGGATCCCAACCCGTGTACAGCCGCTGCCGTGTCTTCTCCGGTCGGAAGCGTTGGCCGATCCGACGACACTCGCTGACGAATTCAGTCGATCGTGACGCGGTCTGGGGTCCAGTAGTGGCCGGTGCGCTGCTTGTTGCGTTGCATCAGCAGGTCGTTGAGCAGGCTGGAGGCGCCGAAACGGAACCGGTCGGGACGCAGCCACTCCGGGCCGGCGGTCTCGTTGACCAGCACCAGGTACTTCAGCGCGTCCTTCGCGGTGCGGATCCCGCCGGCGGACTTCACGCCGCGGAACTCGCCGGTGACCGAGGCGAAGTCCCGCACGGCCTGGAGCATCACCAGCGTGACGGGCAGCGTCGACGCGGGCGACACCTTGCCGGTGGAGGTCTTGACGAAGTCGCCACCGCCGGCCAGCGCCAACCACGACGCCCGGCGCACGTTGTCGTAGGTCGCGAGCTCCCCGGTCTCCAGGATCACCTTGAGGTGGGCGTCGCCGCAGGCCTCCTTGACCGCCACGATCTCCTCGAGGACCTGCCCGTAGCGGCCCGACAGGAACGCGCCCCGGTCGATCACCATGTCGATCTCGGTGGCGCCGGCCTCGACCGCCATCCGCGTGTCGGCGAGCTTGACGTCCAGGCTCGAGCGCCCCGACGGGAACGCGGTCGCGACCGAGGCGACGTCGATGTCGGTGCCCTGCAGCGCGTCGACGGCCACCGCGACCAGGTCCGGGTAGACGCACACGGCGGCGACGGGCGGGCAGTCCGGGTCGGCCGGGTCCGGCCGGCGCGCCTTGGCGCACAGCGAGCGGACCTTGCCGGGCGTGTCGGCGCCC
This sequence comes from Egicoccus halophilus, assembly GCF_004300825.1. Taxonomy (NCBI): domain Bacteria; kingdom Bacillati; phylum Actinomycetota; class Nitriliruptoria; order Egicoccales; family Egicoccaceae; genus Egicoccus; species Egicoccus halophilus. The sequence continues at coordinate 2,852,351 of NZ_CP036250.1, read as the reverse complement.
TCGAGCGTGGTGAGGTCGACCGCGCGGATCGCCAGGTCGAGCGCCCATGCCTTGGCGTCGGTCTTGATCGAACGCGTCCCGAGCTGCGCGACGCGCTTCTCGACACCAACCTGGTCGACACCGGGGAGCCCGTGCAGGAACCGGCGCAGCGCCGACTCGGAGGCGGTCACCTCGCGCAGGTCGGTCTCGTCACCGGGCAGGACGAGGGAGGAGGTCATGGCGACGACTCGCGCGTTCGGTGACAGGACGACCGACGCAGCCTACCGGCGTCGCACCCCGCTCCTGCCGACGACGGGGGCACTCGTGCGTCCGAGGCGCAGCGGGAACGCGAGCCGCCGGCGCTACGGTTGATGGGTCCACGACCGCGCGAGCGCCGATGTCCCCTGTTGCCGATCCCGAGCTGGTGCTCGTGGGCGTCACCCGCCGCTTCGGTGAGGTCGTCGCCCTCGACCGGCTCGACCTGACCATCGCCCGTGGCGAGGTCGTCGGCCTGCTCGGACACAACGGCGCCGGCAAGACCACCACGGTGCGCCTGCTCGCCGGGCTGCTCGCGGCCGACGGGGGGACCGTGCGCGTCGGCGGGCTCGACCCGACCGTGGACGGCGCGACGGTGCGTCGCCGGCTGGGCGTGCTGCCGGCGGATCCGGTGGTGGACCGACGGATGACCGCAGCGCAGAACCTCGCCTTCGCGGCGGACGTGTTCGGTATGGCCGAGGCCGGGCTCGACGCCCGCATCGACGCGGCGCTGGAACGGTTCGGGCTCGCCGGCCGCGGGGACGACGAGGTGGCCGGCTTCTCGACCGGGATGCGTCAGCGACTGTCGCTGGCCCGGGTCCTGCTGCCGGACCCCGAGGTGCTCCTGCTCGACGAGCCGACCGCCGCCCTCGATCCGATCGCGGCCCGGCAGGTCCGCCGGGAGCTCGCCATGCTCGCGGCCGAGGAGGGCCGCACCGTCGTGGTCGCGACCCACGACCTCGCCGAGGCCGAACTGCTGTGCGACCGCGTGGTCGTGCTCGAACGTGGCCGGATCGTGGTCGACGGCAGCCCCGCCGAACTCGCCGCCGCCCATGGCACCGGCGGCCTGCTGCTCGAGGTCGCACCCGACCAGGTCGACATCGTGCACCGTCGGCTGTCGCGGCTGGCCGCCGTCCGCGACGTCGAGATCGACGCGGCCGGGCGCGTGCGGGCCCGTGGCGTCCCACGCGACGAGATCCCTGGACTGGTGTGGGCGCTCGCCGCCGCCGAGCTCGCCGTGTACGAGGTGCGCCGCCTCGACCCGACGCTCGAGGAGGTCTACCTCGCCCTGCACGACCGTGCGCCGGTCCGTGCCGAGGCTCCCGGGACCGACGACGGAGGTGGCGGATGAACTGGCGGGGGATCGGCGCGGTCGTGCGACGCGACCTGCGCCTGGTGTGGGGCAGCAAGTCGGTGGTGGTGCCCTCGATCGTGGTGCCGGCGCTGCTGCTGGTGGTCCTGCCGGCGCTCGCCGGCGCGATCCCGCGCTTCGTGGACGTGGTGGGCACCAACGACATCGACGCGTTGCTGCGTGCACTGCCGCCGGGGGTCGTCGCCGGTCTCTCCGCCGATCCCGGGCTGATGGTCGCCGAGGTGGCGGTGACCTGGCTGCTCGCGCCGCTGGTGCTGCTCGTCCCCGTGATGTTCGCTGCGGTCGTCGCCGCCGACGGCATCGCCGGGGAGAAGGAACGCGGGACCCTCGAGGGGCTGCTGCTCACCCCGCTGACCGACCGCGAGCTGGCCACCGCCAAGCTGGTCGCGGCCTGGATCCCCGCCGCGGTACTGGGCGTCGGCGGGGCGGTGCTGTACGCGACCGTGGCCAACCTGGCGGTCGGCACCCAGGTCGGCCGGCTGGTGCTGCCGACCGCGGAGTTCGCCCTGATGGCGCTGTGGGTCGGTCCGACCTTCGCGGCGGCGGCGATGGCGGCGGTGTCGTTGATCTCCGCGCGGGCGAAGACCACCCAGGAGGCGTTCCAGCTCGGCGGCGTGGTGGTGATCCCGGTGGTGGTGATGCTGGTCAGCCAGGCGAGCGGGGCGCTGCTGCTGTCGACGTGGCTGCTCGTCGGTGCCGGTCTCATCGCGCTCGCGATCGCCGCCGCACTGCTGCGGTCGGCGACCCGGGCGCTCTCGCGCGGTCGGCTCGGGGTCCGCTTGACCTGACCTCGCTGCATCCGGGTGGGCAGATCCCCACCCCGGCCCCCGACCCGCCGCTCACCGAACCGGCCCCGGCGCGGCCCCCGGTCGGCGGGCGGTGCAGGTGACCGGTGGCGGCCGGGACCGGCTGGTACCTCGGCATCCGACGAGGAGATCCGCCGTGCCGCTCGACCCGAACCCGCCGTTCGCGCCGTTCGAACCCGTCGACGGCTACCTGCCGATCGAGGATCACGGGCTGATCGGGGACGGCGTGACCACCGCGCTGGTCGCCCGCGACGGGTCCATCCCGTGGGCGTGTCTGCCCCGGTTCGACAGCCCGGCGACGTTCGCGGCGCTGCTGGACCGGGAACGCGGGGGCCACTTCACCGTCCAGCCCGAGGGGCTCGAGGCCGGCCGGCAGCGCTACGTCGAGGACACCGGCGTGCTCGTCACCGAGCTGCGCGCCGCCGACGGCACGGTCGAGATAACCGACGCGCTGACGTTGCAGGGCGGGGCCGACCTCGCCGAGGGCGTGGCGTGCGACCGCCAGGAGCTCGTCCGGCTCGTGCGCGTGACCGAGGGCCGGGTCCGGCTCGACGTCGTACTCGCCCCGCGCTCCGCCGGTGAGGTGCAACGGCGCAGCGGCGGGTGGTACGTGCGTTGCAGCGGCCCGGGCAGCGTCGACCTGCAGCTCTTCGCCGACCGTGAACTCGACGTGCCCGACGACGACGGTGGCGACGGCGTCGGCCTGACGGCGGGCATCGACCTCGAGGAGGGCGACACGCTGGCCCTGTCGCTGGGTTGGCGCGACAGCGCCCACCGGTTCCATCCGGTGCGTCCGGCCGAGGCGGTCGAGCAGACCGTCGAGGCGTGGCGGCGCTGGATCGGTTGCTTCCGCCACGACGGGCCGCAGACCGCCCTGGTGCGCCGCTCGGCGCTGACGCTCAAGATGCTCGACCACTTCGCCAACGGCGCGATGGTGGCGGCCCCGACCGCGTCGCTGCCGGAGACGATCGCGGGGGAGCGCAACTGGGACTACCGCTACGCCTGGATCCGCGACGCCGCGTTCTCGGTCTACGCCCTGCGACGGGTCGGCATGCGGGCGGAGGCGTCGGCGTTCCTCGGCTGGGTCCTCGACCGGGTCGAGCCCGAGGATCGTCCCCGGGTGATGTATGACATCGACGGCCGGCAGCCGGTGCCCGAGGAACTCGACGACGAACTCGAGGGCTACCGAGGATCCGCACCGGTGCGGTGGGGCAACGCCGCGGCCGAGCAGCACCAGCACGACGTGTTCGGCGAGGTGCTCGACTGCGCCTACCAGTGGGTCGACGGGGACGGACACCTCGACGAGCACCTGTGGGAACGTCTGCGCGGCTTCGTCGAGCACGCCGCCGAGGAGTGGGACACCCCCGACCACGGCATCTGGGAGGTCCGCACCCCGGGTCGGGTGTTCACCTATTCCGCCGCGCTGTGTCACGTCGCGCTCGACCGTGGCGTCCGGCTGGCCGAGGACAACGGTCACGGCGGCGACGTCGACGGGTGGCGGACGACGGCCGAGCGCATCCGGGACGAGATCCTCGAGCGTGCCTGGGACGACGAACGCCAGACGTTGACCGAGCATCTCGGCGGTGGTCACCTCGACGCGAGTCTGCTGGCCCTGCCGCTGCGGCGGGTCGTGCCCGCCGACCACCCGCGGATGGTCGCGACCACCGAAGCGGTGGTGCGGGAGCTCGGCGCCGGCGACGGGCTGCTGTTCCGCTACCTGCCCGAGCTCTCGCCCGATGGGCTGGAGGGGGAGGAGGGCGCCTTCCTTCTGTGCAGCTTCTGGCTGGTCGACAACCTGGCCGGTCAGGGACGGCTCGACGAAGCCGAGGCGCTGTACGACTCGTTGTGTGCCCGCGCCAACCCGCTCGGGCTGCTGCCCGAGCAGATCGACCCGGCCACCGGGGCCTTCCTCGGCAACTTTCCGCAGGCGTTCAGCCACGTCGGCGTCATCGCCAGCAGCGTGGAGCTCGCCCGACGACGACAGGAACCAGCGTGATCCGACACCTGATCATCTGCGGCGCCAACAGCGACGTCGTGGGCCGCTACGTCATCCCGGCGATCGTGGAGCTGGTCGAGGAGGACGAGCTGCCCGAGGGGTTCACGCTCGTCGGCGTGGCCCGGCAGGACTGGGACGACGAGGCCTTCCGCGACCACCTGCTGGAGGAGCTCGCGGAGCACGCACCCGACGCCGACGACGTCGCGGTCCGCTCGCTGCTCGAGGTGGCGAGCTTCCATCGCGCCGACACCACCGAGGTCGACGAGCTGCGCGGCCTGGTCGACCACGGCGAGCCGGTGGCGGTGTATCTCGCGCTGCCGCCGACGATCTTCGCACCGACGGTGCAGGCACTCGACGAGGTCGGTCTGCCCGACGGCAGCCGCATCGTGGTCGAGAAGCCGTTCGGGGAGGATCTGGCGGCGGCGCAGGAGCTCAACCGGGTCCTGCACGCGACCTTCCCCGAGGAGTCGATCCACCGGGTCGACCACTTCCTCGGCATGCAGACGGTGCAGAACCTGTTGGCCCTGCGCTTCGCCAACCGCCTGCTCGAGCCCGTGTGGAACGCCCACCACGTCGAGCGGGTCGACATCGTCTGGGACGAGACCCTGACCCTCGAGGGCCGCGCCGGGTACTACGACGGCACCGGCGCGCTGAAGGACATGCTGCAGAACCACCTGCTGCAGGTGCTCGCGCTGGTGGCGATGGACGCTCCCGCGTCGCTGGAGGCCGAGGAGCTGCGTGGCCGCAAGGTCCAGGTGTTGCGCGAGGTCCGGGTCCTGTCGCCCGAGGAGGCGGTCGAGCACAGCCGCCGGGCCCGCTACGAGGCCGGTGAGCTCGACGGCGAGTCCGTGCCCGCCTACGTCGAGGAGGAAGGCGTCGACCCCGAGCTCGACACCGAGACGCTCGCCGAGCTGACCCTGGCGATCGACAGCTGGCGCTGGGCCGGCGTGCCGTTCCGGTTGCGCGCGGGCAAGGCGCTCGGCGCCGATCGGCAGGAGGTCGTCGTCCGGCTGCGACCGGTGCCGCACTCGCCGTTCGCCTCCGACGCGGCGCCCAACGAGATCCGCATCGAGCTCGAGCCCGAGCACCTGCACGTCCACGTCAACGTCTTCGGTGGCGGCACCGAACAGGAGCTCGAGGTCGTCGATCTCGACCAGGAACTGCCCGCGCCCGAGGTGCCGGCGTACGGCCGGGTGCTGCGCTCGGCGCTTGCCGGGGACCCGACGCTGTCGATCCGCGACGACGAGGCCGAGTTGGCCTGGCGGATCGTGGAGCCGGTGCTGCAGGCGTGGGAGCGGGGCGAGGTGCCGATGGACACGTATCCGGCCGGCAGCGACGGGCCCGACGGCTGGTCCTGACGCTCAGCGCTCCGGCGGGACCAGCTGCAGCCAGGTGTAGAAGGCGTCGACGTCGCCGTCGAGCGAGTAGACGGCGTCGTCGACGGTGGGGAACTGGGTGACGGTCGCGTCGAGCTGGGCCAGCAGGATCTGTGACCCGGTCGACGTGGAGGCGTTGGGGATCGCCTCGCGCAGTTCGGCGTCGAAGTCGACCGTGGCGGTGCCGTCGTCGATCGCGGCCGAGTTCAGCATGCCGGTGGTCTCCTCGGAGAACCAGCCTGCGTAGCCCTCCGCCTCCTCCTCGGAGCTCGGCCCGGCGAGCAGCTCCTCGAGCGCCCCGTGCAGGACGTCGGGGCCGGTGACGGTTCGCTGCACCGGGAAGACGTCGGAGAGGTCACCACGCTCGTCGTCGGTGAAGAACACCTCGACGACCCGCTCTGCCGCGTCGTCGTCGCCCCCGACCGGGTCGCGGTCGGTGTCGTCGGTGCCGTCGTCCGCGTTCTCCCCGACGGGGTCGCGGTCGGTGTCGTCGGTGTCGGACGGGCCTCCCGGGTCGCCGTCGTCCGCGCTCGGGTCGCCGTCGGCGTCGCTCGGGTCGACGCCATCGTCCGCGTCGCCGTCGCCGGGTCCGCCGGCGTCGAGGTCCTCGCCGATCGGCTCGGTGTCCTCGGGGGTGGCCCCGTCGGCGCCATCACCACCGTCGCCTCGCTCGCAGCCAGTGATCACCAGACCCGCCGCGCCGAGGACGGCGACGACGGAACGGAAACGGGTGCGACGTTGCAGGGAGCGCATGAAGGCCTTCTCCGGACGGTCACGTGCAGTCAAGGGTCGTGCGTCGACCCGCGCCGGGTGCGCGCACGGCCGGCCGGCCGGCGGTGCTCCCTGCGTCCACGCGGTGCCACCCGTTGAGGGCGCGGACGTGGCGGACCCGAGCCCGTCGAACGCCGCGTCGAGCACCGGCTCGACCGCCCGCGTCGCTTGCCGGTCGCCCAGGTGCAGCGCGACGCGTACGACCCGGATGGCCGTCAGCCGGGCGTCAGCGGTCGTCGCCGCTCAGGCGGTGAGGAGCAGGCCGGCGGGCACGACGTGTCGAGGTGTTGCTGCAGCACGGCGACGGCGAGGTCGAGGTCGTAGTGCCCGGGCCGTCCCACTGGAGCGGCTCCAGAGGACGTCGGCGCGGTGACCGGCCGAAACCGTCGTCGTCCCGTGGATACGCGTCGCCGTCGACGTTCGTCCTCCGATCGTCGCCGTCCAATCCGTCGCTGACATCGCCGCCACCTCCGGGCCCTCGCGGGTGCGTCCGCTGATCGGCCGCGAGGCGATGACCTGCCCGAGCGCCTCCGTGGTGGGGGCGGTCGGACCGGCATGCGGGAGGTGGTGGCCGTCGACGGTGCGGAACGTGTGCGAGCCGGTCGGGTCGACCGTGATGCGGAGCGGCCGTCCCCGGTCGTGGAGCCGGTGCAGGTGCCGGTGGTGGAAGGCGCACAGGGTGACGAGGTTGGCGCGCTCGGTCGGACCGCCGTCGGCCCAGTGCAACACGTGGTGGACGTGGAGGTTGCGTCGGCTGACACAGCCGGGGAAGCGGCAGCGACCGGCATCGCGGAGCAGCACGCTGCGCCGGAACGTCGCGTGCAGGGTGCGTCGACGACGGCCGACGTCGACGGGTCCGCCTGCCCGTCGTCGTGCTGCCCGTCGTCGTGCTGCCCGTCGTCGCGCGCGAGGATGGCGAGCGCCTCGTCCTCCGACGCCCGACCGTGGCCGAACACCTGGGAGGAGGGTCGCGGGGAGGCGGTCGGCTCGTTGACGAAGAGCGCGGCGACGAAGGGCGGCGACGAGGGCACCCCGGACGAGAACGACGCACGAGCGCCTGCTCGCGGTCGAGTCGTACCGCGTCCCTCGTCACCGCGTCCCTCGTCGCGGCGGCCGTCGGCGAGGGCCGGCCCCACCACTGCTCGACGAGGTCGTGCAGCGGGCCGGTGGCCGTGGCGAGCCGGAGCGCGCTGCTCTCGAGCGAGACGAGCCAACGGCGGTAGCCCTCGTCGGCGAGGTCTCCGTGGCGCATCCCCGGCACGAGCAGCCGCCGTGCCAACACCGGCGCGGTCGGCATCTCGCTCGACAGCAGTGTCCGCCACTGGGCTTCGATGTCTCGCCGTAGGTGGTGAGCAACGCCCAGTCGTCGGGTCCGCGCAGATCGTCGAGCCTCTGGCCGTCGGTGATGGTCAGCACCGCGGGTCCATCCGCGCCGAGGCGGACGTCGTCGGTCGCGACGACCCAACGCGGCAACTCGAGAGCACACGAGCGGTCGACCAGGAGCGCCCGGGCGTCGGCCAGGGGCCCGCACGGTGCCGGGACGGCCCGCCACACCTGCGCCAGCTCGCCGTGGTCCCAGCGCTCCTCGTCGATGCCGTCCACGTCCGACCCCTCGCCACTCGGCCTCGACCTCGACGATAATGACCCCGTGCGCGTGGATGGGCGCCGCCGACGGACGGCGCTCGGACCGGCGCTCGGACCGGGCGCTCAGACCAGGCCGAGGGCGGCGGCGCCGGCCATCCCCAGCAACGACACGGCGAGCAGCACGACGGTGAGCCGTTCGGGCACCGTGCGCCATGCGCGGTCGCGTACGACGAGCACGACGGCCGCGACGAACGCGACGGCACCGACCAGGTGCAGTACCGGGCCGGAGCCGGAAAGCAGCAGGGGGTTGCCCTCCACGGGCAGGAACGGCTGCTGGTCCGCGTGCATGAGTGCATCGATGAGCACGTGCAGCAGCGCACCGGCGACCCCGGAGCTCACCGCGCTCCTGCGGGTCAGGTCGTAGCTTCCGCCGAGGAGCCGACCGAGTCGTCCGGAGGCGAGCCACAGCAGCCAACCGGTCACCGCGCCGAGCAGCGCCGCGCCCAGCAGCGTGTGGCTGAGCCCGTGCGGCGGCCGGTCCAGTCCGGCGACCAGCACCACGACGGGTTCGACGTCGACCGCGAAGTTCGCGAGCAGGAAGGCCGGCACGTCGAGGTGGTGGCGCGCCGGCCAGGCGACCACGAGGCTGGGCGGCAGGTGGAACGGTGTCGAGGGCATGTGGGCCATCCGTGGTGGCAGCGGCGCGAAGCGAAGCCGCTCAGCCGTCGGTGCGGCTGAGGATGGCGCGGTAGCAGACCCCGGCGACCGCCAGTCCGGCCAGCGCAGGAGGGATGTTCCAGAGCGACGACACCTGCTCGATCTCCCGACCGGTGACGCGCGCAGCGACGAACACCACCATGCCGAGCGCGTTCGAGGTCATGAGCCCGGTGAACAGGGCGAGTCCCGCAGCGCCCAGACGCTCTGCGGCGCTCGGCGGTCCAGCACCCTGCCCCACCCCCAGCAAGGCGTTCGACTCCTTCTCCGCTCGTACCGCCCCGGCGTACATGTGCAGGAGGAAGATGCCGAGCAGGATCCCGAAGACGGTCCCGACGGCGACGAAGCCCGCCCACTGGTCCCGGTCGCCGAACTGGCGCACCGCGAGGCCGCTCACGAGGGCCGTCACCGCGAGCCCGGCGGCGAATCCCATGATGGTCCGGCGCATCACTCGGGCCCGGGCGACGGTGATGGCGGCCAGCTCGGGATCCTCGACCGCTCGGCCATGCATGAGTGCGTCGGCGACCTGGTGCTGCCGGATGCCGTCGAGGGCTTCGAAGTCGCGAGGAGTCTGCGCCATGGCGAGCAGGCTACGCTGCCGACACCAGGCGGCCAGGCGTGCGAACGGTCCCTCGGACCCGCGCCGTCCGACGAGTTGTCGTCGTCTGCGGCGACACCAGGAGGGCGCGGATGGGGCCCTACGGGAACCGGGCGCTGCTACGCGCGTTGCTTGTGGGCGGAGCGGGTTCCGGCCTTCTCGTCGTGTCGTACCTGGTCGAAGCCCGGATGCTGTCGTTGGTGCTCAACATCGCCGCGCTGATCCTGATGACACTCGGGATCGTGCGGTTCTTCGCACCGGGAAGGCCGCTGAGCAGGACTACCGGGAGGGCACGTAGCGGGCGTTGGGCCCGGTGGTCGGAGTTCCCCGTGGGGGCGTCCCCTCGGCCCTGCCGCGGCGCGGACGTGGACGGCCGGCTTTGCTTCACCGCCCGACCGTCTCAGCCTTCCGCTGAGGTCACGTTCCACCGGATCTCGGCAGTCAGCGGTGATGGACTGGCCCGGCAGTTCGGCGGGCGATGGTCGTCTCTCGGCGAAGGGCAGCGTGTAGATACGGCAGCGAAACCGATGCAGAGCCGCACACTGACCCCTCGCCTCATCCAGAACCCCCGACTCGCTGACCTGTGCCCGTAGGACGCCATCCCCGTACGGGTAGTTCCATGACGATACAAGCCACCTGTGCCGACGGAAGCGCTCATGGCTACAACGCCCGGATCCACCAGGCCGTTGCGGCGGTTACGCACAGGTAAGATTAGCGCCTGCACTTGACGGCGTTCAGCTTCTACACTTACGCTCATGAAGCGACGTGACCTCCTCCGACAGCTCCGCGATGCCGCCAACGAAGCGGGTCTGGAGTTCGCGTCGTTGCGCAACGCCGGAGGTCACGAGGTCTTCTCACTCGACGGCCTGCGCATCCCGATCCCGAACCACCGTGAGATCGCAGAAGGCACCGCGCGATCGATCATGCGGCAGGCGGCAATCAAGCTCGGAGAGGAGTGGTGGACGTGAATACCTACCGCGTCACCGCCACCCGTGACGGCGACTGGTGGTCGCTCGTGGCGTCTGATGTCCAGGGACGCGAGGTCGCCTCCCAGTCGCGCCGCCTCGACCAGGCGGACGCCGCTATCCGCGAGGCGATCGCGCTGGTCCTCGACGTCGACGGCGATGCGTTCGAGCTCGCCATCCTGCCCGACCTCCGTCACGTCGACGTGTCCGACGACACGCTCGAGGCCCTCGAGCTCCGTCGTGCCTTGACCGAGCTCAGCGTCCAAGCGCGCCGCCGGACACCTGCAGCGGTCGCCGAACTCCGGGCGGCAGGGCTGACCGTGCGCGATGTCGCGCAACTCTTGGGCGTGACGCCGTCGCGGGTCTCCCAGATCGAAAGGCAGGCCCACCTGGTCAACTCCGCCTAACGCCGGTGTTCTTCACCGCTTGCGGGACGCGTCAGCGGGTGTCGTCGGCGAGTTCGTCGCGGCGGGAGATCTGCGGCCAGTTCTGCGGTTCGTCGGTCCACCCGAACGTCCACGGCAGGGGGATCTCGGTCCGTCGGGTGAGGCCGAGCGTGCGGTAGGTCACGGTCACGGTGTCGATCACCCTGTGGCTGCCCCGCACCGTTCGAGCTGATGGGGTGCAGGTCGGCGTACGCCCGCGAGTCCACCTTCGCGGACGAGGCTCGCCCGGTGTGAGCAGCGGACACCTGTAGAACACGCCCGTTGAGTCACTCGACGGGAGCGTTCAGGCGGCTCGGGAACCGTCTCCCGCGGCAGGCGGAGCGGTGACGAGCATGGTCCGGTTGGTGCGTTGGCGGAGCGTGTGGCAGGTGGTTGACTGGCGCGGACGGCGGTTCCCGACCGTTCAGGCATCGGCCGCCTCTTCGCGTCGGGCGACGCGCTTGACCCGCCAGCCGAGCGGAAGCGACACCAGTGCGGTGGCGGCCACGGCGGCACCCGTGAAGCCTGCATTGGGAGACGCGACCGCTTCGACCGTGACCAGGGCAGCGGCGATGATCAGCGGCCAGAAAGGGGTGTTCTGCCGCTCGTCTCGCACCAGGGTGGTGATGACGTCGAACCCGATCCAGCTCAGGGCCACGACGATGAAGGCCGGGTTCGTTCCGTGCAGATCGAGCCGGCCGATCCACCCACTGACGACGAGGGCAGCGATCCAGGCCACCAGCGCGACGGCGGCGCCGTCCAAGGCAGTCCGATCGGGCCGTCTGGAAGACAAGGCCGCATGCGCGAGCCCGGTCGCCGCCACGAAGGCGAAGGCGACCGTGCTGGCCGGATCCTGCAGGGAGCCGGACGCCACGATGTCGACGATCAGGCAGAGCAGGAGGATCGAGGCAGGCACGTTCTGCAGACAGCGCCACGCGGGCCGAGACACGCCAGGTGTCGGACACCAGTCTCGGTGCCATGAGTGGTGCGAGGACCACGACACTGGCCCAGGCAGCGTTGCCCAAGCCGAACGCGGCCGCTGCGGCGACGATCATCGCCAGGCTGAGTCCCAGTCCCCAGCGCCCGCTGATCCAGTTCTGTCTGTACACACGGTCCCCGACGCTCGTGAAGGGAGAGGAAATCAGCGAGACTCGGTCACCATCGCCAGCGCGGGACCGGCCCCGCTTCGCGGCCCTCGCGTTGCTGGTCCCATGCCCGAACCGTCGGCGCGTGCGCCGCTTGTCTGCAGCGCAACTCGGAACCGAGCGCTGCTGGCGGCCCTGGGGACACCCGTACCGTCGAGCATGATGCTCGACCGGCGCCGCTCCAGCATGAACGGTGGACTCGGTCGGTCGTACTGAGTACGTCGCGGGACGCAATCGCCGGCCGCTGCTCCACCGTCCTCGCAGCGCGCATCTCCGGGTGCCGACTCGGCCAGGCGGGCTGCCCATGAATGATGCCGAGGGCTCGCCATGGGTAGGGCAACGAGTCGGTGCTCCGGCCCTGCCGCATGCGCCATTGAAGAGCAACAGGCAGGTCACAACGCCCGTAAGTCGACCACCCGCCGGCGGCGGTTTCGCGCTCGTGGGACTGGATCTCCTGTGGCCCGAACATCGGTGCCGTGGTCGCAGTTGAACAGGCACGGGCTCGTGACTCTCCGGGTCGGCAGCGACCTACCGTGACACGGGCCTGCGGGCCTGCGCCGTGCCGTGGCGCGACTTCCCGTTGTGTGGTGCTCGTCCTGGCCGACGGGTGCACCGGCTGCTGGCTCCGGAACGATTCGCGACGGCGAGCGGTAGCTGCATCCGCACCCTGTCGGCCCGAGAAGGAGTTGCCGTGGACCAGCGGCCTGAAGCATCACCCGTCGTCGTCGGCGATCGGCTGATCCTGTGGACGGTGCGCTTCACGGCGCTGGGCCTCACGGCCAGCTGGCTCGTGACGCTCGCGGAGCTTCTCGGCGTCATCACCTTCCTCGAACCCGTCCCGACCAGTGACTCCATCCTCTTCGTCGCGGCCGGGGCCTGGGTCCTCTACTGGTGGGGGTTCCGGCTCGCGCTCCGTGTCGAGCTCCGGGCAGACGACACCCTGGTCTGGCACTGCGCACTTCGACGCGGCGAGATCCCGCTCGAGGACGTTCTCGCCGTGCGGTCCACCCTGCTGCTGCTGTCCAACGTCATCCGGCACCGCCGGGGCCGCGTGCTGGTGTTCGGCATGCAGGAGGGCTTCCCGCAGTTGGTCACAGAACTCAAGCGCCGTAACCCCGCCGTGAAGGGCGAACTCCCCGGCTGGATGCTGCAACTGGACCGCGTCCTGCGCGGACTGCTCCGGCTCCCTCCCTGGCGATGGCTCCCGGGTCCCGGCAACGTCGGGCGTTAGCCACCTCCCAGCGGCGAGGAGCGCGCGAGGGCCACCGGCGACGGCCCTTCCGCACGCCACCGCAACCGCTACATCACCGTTGTCGGGTCAGATCGCGAGCGGTGCCCGGGCTTCTGACTCGTATCAGAAAGTGGACGCTTGGCTCGCAACGCCTCTCGCTGGTCCTGTGTCAGGCCGCACATGTGCGGTGACGGCCAGCCAGGCCGCTGAGGGCCGGCCATACTGGCCTGTCTCTGCGCGACGTGCGCCGGAAAGATGATTGATGTTCTACGTGTTCGTGTACGAGACGACCATGCGCATGCCGCCAGCGCTGATCCTGCCCCTCGGCATGATGCTTGCTGGCGCTACGGTCGCTGCAACCTTGCATCTGTGGCGCCATACCGGTTACCCGACCGCCGGAAAGCTCGTCTGGCAACTGGCGATTCTCGGCCTGGTCGTCGGGGTGGCCCACCTCGAACAAGGTGCGCGGGGTGGTATACCCGTCGGCGCGATCGCCTATCTGATCTTCGCACGCCAGGGCCCATTTCGCCGCCGGATTCGCGGAGCCGTCCGAGAAGGGTCGTCCTCGACCGAGCAGAACCCCGGGACCCAAGATCAGAGGTTATGACCTCTCTCCCGGATCAATCCGGTCGACGCTTTCGTCATCACCGCCTGCGCCGACAAGACCGAGACCGGCGGTAATCGATCAGCAGAGCACAACGCCCGGATCTCTACTCGGATCCGGCGATGTACTGGGCGATGGCGTAGGTGGCGTGGCGGTCGAGGCTGTGGCGGTTGCGGTCGTAGCGCATGGTGGTCTTGGGGTCGGCGTGGCGGGCGAAGTCCTGCACGTCACGCAAGTGGGCTCCGGCGTTGAGGGCGGCGGTGATCGCGGCGTGCCGCAGCGTGTGAGGGGTCATCCGCCGAGAGATGCCCGATTCGCGGGCGAGGCGCGCGACGGCGGCGGCGGCGTTGTTGCGTGACATGCGGTTGCCCCACTGGTTGCGCAGGAGCGGTCCGTGGTCGCGGTCGTCGACGGCTTGTTCGACCGCGGCGCGGGTGCGTGGGGCGAGGGGGATGGTGGCGTCCTTGTCGCCTTTGCCGTGGATGGTCACGGTGTGGTGCCAGCGTTCCTCGGCGAGGTCGTCGATGTCGATGCCGCAGACCTCCGAGACTCGCAGGCCGTTGAGTAGCAGCAGGCATGCCATCGCGTAGATGGCTCCGCCGGTCTGCTCGGCGGTGTTGAGCCAGTCCGCGAGCTCGTGGCGGGTCAGCCGGGTCTGCCGCGGGGTCTCGTCACGCGAGGGGCGGCGGACCGCGGCGATGGGGGTGGTGTCAAGTTGGCCGGTCTGGACGAGCCAGCGGTAGAACGACGCCAGGACCGAGATGCCGTGGCAGACGGTGTTGATCGATGCGACTTGCTGTTCGAACCAGCGCAGGTACAGCTCGACGTGGGTGCGTTCGACCTGAAGCGGGTCGAGCTGGTGGGCGGTGCACCAGGCGAACCAGCGGTGTAGCTGCTGCAGGTAGGAGCTGCGGGTGTTGGCGTTTCGGTAGCCGGCGAGGAACGCGCCGGTCAGACGGTGCAGACGGATCTCGGCGGAGGGGTCGAGGACGGTCACGGTGACATCGGTCACGTCGGGGCTCCGGGCCGCGGCACGCACGTCACACGGCCCGTCACGACCCAAGACCTCACAGCCGCTGTTGGCGAGCCCCAACAGCTCCCGCTTTCGTGTACACAGTGAGGTACGCTTCGGGCATGCCGAAGACCGTGCCTGTCCGTGAGTTCCGCACCCACCTCGCCGAGCTGCTCGACGAGGTGGCTGACCGTCGTGAGCACGTCACCGTCACACGACGTGGCCGACCCGCAGCGGTGCTGGTCCCGGTCGACGAGTACGAAGCACTGGAGGAGACGGCCGAGATCCTCTCCGACGAGCCCACGCTCGACGCGATCCGCCGCGGTCTCGACGACCTGGCGGCCGGCGAGGTTGTCTCGCTGGACGAGGTCCGTGCCGAGCACGCCGCCCGTGACCGCTCGTAGTGGCACGGGTCTTCCTCACCCGCATCGCGCGGGAGGCCTTGGCCGCGCTCGACTACCTGCGCGCTGACGCGGTTCTGGATGCGCTCGGTGAGCTCGAACGCGATCCGCACATCGGCCACGAGCTACGCGGACGGCTCACCGGGCTTCGGTCCTACCGGGTCGGCGTCTACCGCATCATCTACGAGATCCGAGACGACCGCACCGTGCGCGTGGTCGCCATCCGGCACCGCGGCAACGCCTACGAGGCAGACCCGCGATAGCCCCCGCTGGGGACTACTCGCAACGCCCGGATTGACCTGGATGAGTGCAGCGGTGCTCAGCCGGCTTCGGTCGACAGATCGGCCTGGCCGGCGTTTCGGCGGTGACCATCCCTGACTATGGCCAGGTTGGCCGGCAGCTCCGCAGGATCAGGAAGGCGGTCGCGGTCGATGGCGAGCAGCATTCGGAAGGGGATCGCCATGTCCAAGCAGTCAGGTGCCTCCTCGGTGGTGTGCAACTCGACGGTCGCCGGTTCAGGGAGCTGCACGTCGGTCACCGCTTGGGCGCACGTGGCCTCACCACCCCACCACAGCGCGACCACCTGGCTGTCGAAGTCGACGCCATCTAGGTTGCCGTAGATCCCTTCATCGAAGGGCTTGCCCCGGCGACGCGGGAGATCGTCCGGGACATGTTCGTCCCACAGGAGTGCGGCCGTATCCCGGTCCAAGGCGAGCTCGAGAGTGACGACGGCTACCTCCTCGTTCGCGACGGGCGGGGATCCGGCTGGCATCTCGTACCTCTTGGCGAGCGTTTGGACGGGCCCGCGTTGACCGAGCCAACCCTCGAGCAGGCCGTAGCCGGCCAGTGCCAAGCTCAAAGTCAGCACGGCTGCCACGACGAACCGGCTCGTCCGCATCGCGTCCTCTCTCTTCTGCGGGTTGGACGAGGACGATCCACGCCCGGTTCCCGCAGCCCGGCATACAGGAGGTCGGCAGTGCCGATCGCCGAGTAGGCACAACGCCCGTTCGCTGGGCCTTCGCCGAGGGCCGTAGCTCGACTCGTAGAACGCCGCGAAGGTGTCGGCGTCCTGCACGGCTCCTCTCATCCCACCAGAACGACTCCTACCACGGCGGATCGGTTCCACACGCCAACGCCCCGCTGCTCGCATCCGCCACCGTCGTCGCGGCACGACGCCGCTGTGCGCACCCCGCCGAGGCCAACTCCACCACACCCACCGCCGGACTCACCGGGAGCTGAGTGCGAGTTGGCGGGACAGGGCGACGAGGTCGCCCTCGGCGTCCCAGACCTCGCCGTCCTCCTCGAGATAGCCGTTGGTGATCGCCTGGGTCGTCAGGCGGGAGGTGACGTAGCCCGGGGCGGGCCGCTTGCGGACCTGCACGGTCAGCTCGATCGTCGGCACCCACCCGAGCCGGCTGTCGCCGGTGTTGAACACCGCCGGCGGGTAGCAGTCGGTCACCACCAGCACCCCGAGCGGATCGAGGTCGGCGTCGTCGGCCCAGCGCAGGTGCCCGCCCATCTCGCCGCGACCCAGCGGCCGGCCCTGGCTCCAGCCGAGCATCTCGGGCGGCATGCGGTGGTCGAAGCGTTCCAGGATCGGCGGCGCGGGGAACCCGCCGGCGGCCGCCTGCGCCAACGCCGCCCCGGTCGCGTCGACGCAGTCACCCACCGGCGGGTAGGCCGGAGCCGACCGATCGACACGGCTCGGTCCGTCGGCCGCGGCGAGGTCGCCGAAGGTGGCCAGTGCCCGCAGGGTCTCGCGGCCGTCCTGCCGCAGGCGCGCCTGTACGGTGGAGTGGCGCCGTCCGCGGCGGATCACCTCCACCTCGAGGTCCACCTCGCCGGGCACGGTGGGCGCCAGGAAGTGTCCGGTGATGGTGACGGGGTCGGGGTGGGGGACCGGCTCACGCATCGCGCGGGCCGTCAGGGCCAGGACGTAGCCGCCGTTGGGCGCCCCGCCGGGGATGACGGCCCAACCGTCGTCGATGCGGCCGCGGTAGCGGCCCTCGTCGACGACCACCACCGCCGTGTCCTGCTCGAAGCGGGTCTGCCCCATCTCGACTCCTGTCGGTGCTCGCTCGTCGCGGACGCTAGACGGCGCGCGCGTTGACACCGGGCCGGCGGGCGTGATGCACTTCGTCCACCACACGCCTGCCGCTGGGGGAAGCCGGTCCGAGTCCGGCGCTGACCCGCAACCGTAGGCCGCGGTCCGGACCCCCGTGGTCCGCGAACGCGGCGAGCCGGAGTACCCACGGTGGACGCGCGGCTCCATTGCTACCCGTCGAGGACTGCGGGGCGGAGCCCGGACGCAGCGGTCCGAGCCACCTCCCGCCCTCCACGCGCACCCGCGCGTCGGAGGGCGGCGTCGTGTCGAAGTGCCGCCCGGGGGACGACCGCACGTGCGCCTCGACCATCGAGAGGACACCGAATGCGCATCCTGCGAGGTGGAGGTCGGGGCATCGTCGCCGGCACCGCCGTTGCGGCTCTGCTCGTGCCGACCACCGCGGTCGCCCAGACCGCGGACACTCCCGCTCCCGCTCCCGTTGCCGAGACCGCGTCCGACGCGGCCGGTGCCTGGCTCGCCGGCCAGCTCGTCGAGGGCGAACGGATCGAGACCACCTTCGACGGCTCCTCCTACGTCGACCACGGGTTGACGGCGGACACCGTCTACGCCCTCGCGGGTGCCGGGGTCGCCGGCGCCGACATCACGGCGGCGACGGACTGGCTCGCGACCCAGGTCGTCCAGTACGCCGGTGATGGCGAGGAGGAGGCCTATGCCGGGGCGACCGCCAAGCTGATCCTGGTCGCCGAGACGGCGGGCCGGGACGCGACCGACTTCGGCGGAGTCAACCTCGTCGAGCGCCTGCAGGACCGTCAGGACGTGCTCGGCCGCTACCGCGACGTCTCGCCGTGGGGCGACTACAGCAACGTGCTGACCCAGTCGCTGGCGCTGATCGCCCTGGAGCGCGCGACCGACGAAGGCCCGTCTGACGCCGCGGTCGAGCTGCTGGTCGACACCGCCTGCGAGAACGGTGGCTACCCGAGTTCGTTCCCGACCGACACCTGCACCTCGGACGTGGACGCCACCGGCTTCGCCGTGCAGGCGCTGCTCGCGGTCGGTGCGGACGACGCGGCCGACGCGGCGGTCGACTGGCTGCTCGACGAGCAGGCTGACGACGGCAGCTTCGGTGGTCCGGAGGCCGCTGCCAACAGCAACTCGACCGGGCTGGCCGCCGTCGCGCTGGTTGCCGCCGGTGAGCTCGAGGCCTTCGAGGCCGCGGCCGAGTGGCTGGCCACGGTGCAGTACGCCTGCTTCGAGGCCGACGCCGGCGCCATTCCCTTCACCTTCGACGAGGCCGGTGACCTGACCCGGGCGACCGCGCAGGCGCTGCCCGGCCTGAGCGGCGTGCCGCTGACGGAGACCACCATCGACAGTGCCGTCGCCGGAGCGCCGAACCCGTCCTGCCTGCGCTTCCCCGACGTGGTCCCCGGCAGCGCGCACGCGCAGAGCATCGCCGTGCTCGACGCAGCCGGCATCATCGCGGGTCGCACCGACGGAACGTTCGCGCCTCGCGCCGGCGTCACCCGCGGCCAGCTCGCGAGCTTCCTCGGGCGCGCCTCGGGGATCACGCCCGCGAGTGGCCCGACCCGGTTCACCGACGTCCCGGCCAACGCCACCCACGCCGGCTACATCGAGGCGCTGGCGGAGGAAGGGATCGTGTTCGGGTACTCGGACGACACGTTCCGTCCCGGTCAGCTCGTCCGTCGTGACCAGTCGGCGGCGCTGATCGCCCGTTGGCTGGACCTCGACCCGGTCGACACCGACCGGTTCACCGACATCGCCGGGATCCAGCACCGTCAGCAGATCAACGCGCTGCGGGACGCCGAGGTGGCGTTCGGCACCGGCGACGGCACCACCTTCACCCCGGGCGCGACGATGCGCCGTGACCAGGTCGCGTCGCTGCTGTGGCGCGCGCTGCAGGTCGCGGACGCCTCGTGACGCTCGGTTCCCGGCTCCACCCGGCGCGGTCGCTCGTCGTCGCCCTGGCCCTCGTGGCCGGGGCGGTGGTGGGCGCCGCGCCGGCGCCCGCCGTCGCCGCCGACGAGTGCGACGGCGTCTGGGTCGTGATCGACGCGACTCGCCTCGGCGGCAGCGTCCGCACCGCCTGCGCCCCGGGCTCGCCGTCGAGCGGCCTGGACGCGCTGCGCCGGGCGGGCGTCGACTACACGTTCGTGCCGCGCCAGCCCGGCATGGTCTGCACGATCGAGGGTCGGCCCGACCCGTGCAACGGCGCGCCCGCGGACGCCTACTGGTCCTACTGGCACGCCCCCGCGGGCGGGAGCTGGTCCTACAGCAACCGTGGGGCCGGCAACCGCACGCCGCAGAAGGGGACGGTCGAGGGCTGGGCCTTCGGTGCCGGCGAGCAGCCCGGCCGCCGGCCGCCGGCCGCTGCGGCCGCCCCGACGCCCACGCCGACGCCGACGCCGACGCCGACGCCGACGACCTCGCCGACGCCGACGCCGACGACCTCGCCGACGCCGACGCCGACGACCTCGCCGACCACCACGCCGTCGCCGGGCCGGACCCCGTCCCGTGACGCCGGTGCGTCGGGCGGCACGGGCTCGGGTGGGAACGGCACCGGATCGGGTGGCAGCTCGAACTCCGGTTCGACCTCGGGTGCGAGCTCCGGCTCGTCGTCCGGGTCCGTGCCGCAGCGGGCGACGGAAGCGGCGGACGCCGACGGACGGCCTCCGGCCGAGCGTCCCGAGGAACGCGACGCGGCGCCGGGGACCGGTCCGGGCACCGGAAGCACCCCGTCGGGCGACCGCGCCAGCGGTGACGGCGGTGATGGCGGCACCCCGGACGGCAACGGCTCCGAGGACGGAGACGGGGGCGGGGTTCCCGACGAGGCTGCCGACCCCGACGATGCGCCGACCGATGCCGACGACCGCGCCGCCGAGGAAGCCCGGGACACCGAGGGAGCCCGGGACACCGAGGGAGCCCGGGACACCGAGGGAGCCCGGGACGAGGAGGACGACCTCGTCGCCGTCGGCCTCCCCGCCGACGGCGCCGGTGGTGTGCCCGTCGGTGCCATCGCCGGTGGGGTGCTCGTGGCGGGCCTCGCCGGTGCCGGCGTGCTGCGCGCCCGGCGTCGCGACGACCTCGGTGATGCCGCCTGATGGACGGCCCCGGCCAGCGTCGGCGACCGGCACGGCCTCTGCTGCCACGCCCCCTGCACCCGGGGGCGTGGTGGCTGTGGGCGCTCGGCCTGGCCACCGTCGCGACCCGGACCTTCAACCCGCTGCTGCTCGGCCTCGTGCTGGTGGTGGCCGGCTACGTCGTGGCGGCCCGCCGCACCGCGGCACCGTGGGCGCGTTCCTTCGCGATGTTCCTCAAGCTCGGGCTGGTCGTGCTCACGATCCGCCTCGTCTTCCAGGTCGTGCTCGGCGTCGCGCAGGGCGACACGCTGCTGTTCACCCTGCCCGAGGCGGACCTGCCCGACTGGGCCGCCGGCGTCACCCTCGGCGGTTCGGTCACCCTCGAGTCGGTCGTCGCCGCGTTCGTCGACGGGCTGCGCCTGGCGACCATCCTGGCCTGCGTGGGCGCAGCGAACGCGCTCGCCAATCCCAAGCGACTGCTCGCGTCGATGCCCTCGGCGCTGTACGAGATCGGGGTCGCGGTGGTGGTCGCCCTGTCGTTCGCGCCGTCGCTGGTGGGCAGCGTGCAGCGCATCCGGGCGGCACGGCGGCTGCGGGGCCGACCCGACCGCGGTCTGCGCAGCGTGCTGTCGGTCGCGCTGCCGGTCGTCGAGGACGCGCTCGAGCGGTCGTTGGCGCTGGCCGCGGCCATGGACTCCCGTGGGTACGGCCGCCGGGCGGACGTCCCCGTGCGCGTCCAGCGGCTCACGGGGGTGCTCACGCTGACGGGACTGCTCGGCACCAGCGTCGGCGTCTACGGCATGCTCGACACGGGCAGTCCGGTGCTGCTCGGCCTGCCCGCGCTCGTGTTCGGGCTGGTCGCCGGGCTGACCGGGGTGCGCCTCGCCGGTCGGCGCACCGTCCGCAGCCGCTACCGGCCCGACCCGTGGGCGGCGCCCGAACGGCTGACCGCCGGGGTCGGCGTCCTCGCCGCCGTGGCCGCGTTCGTCGGTGGGATGCTCGATCCGGTCTCGCTCGAGCCGGCGTTCGTGCCGCTGACCGCGCCGTCGCTGCCGCTGGTGCCCACCCTCGGGCTGCTGGCGGCACTGCTGCCGGCGTGGCTGACACCGCCGCCGACGTTGTCCGGCGGGAACGGCGAGGGCACCGGGAGCCACGCGGTCGGCGCCGACCCGGGCGACCGCACCGCTGCCGGGAGCGGACCGCGCGTGGAGGTGCAGACGTGATCCGGTTCGAGCAGATGGGGGTGACCTACGCCGGGGCGGAGCGCCCGGCGTTGGCGAACGTCGACCTCGAGGTACCCGAGGGTGAGCTGTGCCTGGTCGTCGGGCGCACCGGCTCGGGCAAGTCGACGCTGCTGCGCACCGTCAACGGCCTGGTCCCACACTTCACCGGCGGCACGTTGCACGGACGGGTGACCGTCGCCGGCCGTGACACCCGCCTGCACCCGCCGCGCGAGCTCGCCGACGTGGTCGGGGTCGTCGGGCAGGACCCACGCTCCGGGTTCGTGACCGACGTGGTGGAGGAGGAGCTCGCCTACGGGATGGAGTCGCTGGGCCTGCCCGCCGACGTGATGCGCCGGCGGGTCGAGGAGACCCTGGACCTGCTCGGGCTGGTCGAGCTGCGCGACCGTCCCCTCGAGCAGCTCTCGGGAGGCCAGCGCCAGCGCGTCGCGATCGGATCGGTGCTGACCGTGCACCCGCGGGTGCTGGTGCTCGACGAACCCACCTCGGCGCTCGACCCGCCGGCCGCCGAGGAGGTGCTGGCGGCGCTGCAGCGGCTCGTGCACGACCTCGGGGTCACCGTCCTGCTGGCCGAGCACCGCCTCGAGCGGGTCGTGCAGTACGCCGACCGGGTCATCCACGTGCCCGGCGACGGTTCGGCCCTCCAGGTCGGGGAACCCGCCGACGTGCTGCGCACGACGCCGGTCGCACCGCCGGTGGTGGAACTCGGTCGGGTCGCCGGCTGGGACCCGCTGCCCCTGTCGGTCCGCGACGCCCGCCGCCGCGCACCGGAACTGCGCGAGCGCCTGGCCGCCCGGACGCGTCCGCCGCGCCGCCAGCCTCCGGCCACCGCGCCGATCGTCGCGGCCGTGCGCGACCTCAGCGTCCGGCTCGGCGCCGTCCTGGCCCTGCGTGAGGTGGACCTCGCGGTCGCCGCGGGGGAGGTCGTCGCCGTCATGGGACGCAACGGTGCGGGCAAGTCCACCCTGCTGCGCAGCCTGGTCGGCCTGCACCGCCCGCTGCAGGGCAGCGTCCGCGTCGCCGACGAGGACCCGGTGGCGCTCAGGCCCCGCCAGCTGCTCGGCCACGTCGGTCTGGTGCCGCAGGAGCCGGCGGACCTGCTCTACGCCGAGACGGTGGGGCAGGAGTGCGCCCAGGCCGACCAGGACGCCGGGCGGCCCGCTGGGACCTGCCGGGCGCTGCTCGAGCGGCTCGTCCCCGGCCTCGACGACGACCGTCATCCCCGTGACCTGTCCGAGGGGCAGCGCCTCGGCTTGGTGCTCGCGTTGGTGCTCGTCGCCGAGCCGCCGCTGCTGCTGCTCGACGAGCCCACCCGCGGGCTCGACTACCGGGCCAAGGAGCGCCTGGCCGCGATCCTGCGCGGCCTCGCCGAGGACGGCATTGCGATCGTGCTGGCGACCCACGACGTGGAGCTCGTCGCCGACCTCGCCACCCGGACCGTCGTGATCGCCGACGGCGAGGTGGTGGCCGACGGCCCGACCGACGAGGTCGTGGTCGGCTCGCCGGCGTTCTCGCCCCAGGTGGCCAAGGTGCTGGCGCCGGCCGTGTGGCTCACCCCCGCCGAGGTGGCGGGTGCCCTGGCGGTCGACGCGTGAGCGCGCCCGAGGTGCCCCGTCGGCCCCGTGACGGGTCGCGCTCGACCCGCGCGATCCGGCTGCGGCCGCGTGCCACCCTCGCCGTGCTGTTGGCGACGAGCATCGGGCTGGCGGCGTTCGCCTGGCCGCTGTTCGTCGACCCGGGGCTGGCCTCGGCGAACCTGCGTGACGCGCCGCTGCTCTTCACGCTGCTGTTGCCGCTGGTGCTGATGGTGGTGCTCAGCGAGATCGCCGACGGCGGCATCGACGCCAAGGCGGTGGCGATGCTCGGGGTGCTCACGGCCGTCGGTGCGGCGTTGCGCCCGCTGGGCACGGGCGTCGCCGGGTTCGAACCGGTGTTCTTCCTGCTCGTCCTCGCCGGTCGCGTCCACGGTGCCGGGTTCGGGTTCGTCCTGGGGGCGACCACGTTGTTCGCCTCGGCGTTGACGACCGGCGGGGTCGGGCCGTGGCTGCCGTTCCAGATGCTCGGTGCCGCCTGGGTGGGGGCCGGAGCAGGGCTGCTCCCGCCGCTGCGCGGTCGGGCGGAGTTGGCGATGCTGGCCGTCTACAGCCTGCTCGCCGGGCTGTTCTACGGACTGATGCTCAACCTGTCGTTCTGGCCGTTCGCCCTGCCCGAGACCACGGCGATCTCGTTCGTGCCCGGCGACCCGGTGGGCGACAACCTGCGCCGGTTCGTCGCGTTCACCCTCGCGACCTCGATGGGCTTCGACGTCCCGCGCGCCCTGGTCACCGCCGGGCTGGTCCTGCTGACCGGACGCCCGCTGCTGCGGGCCCTGCGGCGTGCTGCCCGCAAGGCCGCGTTCGACGCGCCCGTCGTCTTCGCCGACGACGTAGGGTCATCCGATGACGAACCTCGAGCGCCTTCCGGTCGGTGACGACGCGCCCGCCGTGGTCAACGTCGTGGTCGAGGTCTCGGTCGGCAGTCGCAACAAGTACGAGTACGACCCGGAACTGGGCGTGCTCGTGCGCGACCGGGTGCTCCCGGGCGCGGTCCGCTACCCGACCGACTACGGCTTCGTTCCCTCGACCACGGCCGCCGACGGTGACGCCCTCGACGTGGTCCTCGCCGCCTACGACGCGGCGGTGCCCGGCACGGTCGTCCGCGCGCGTCCCGTCGGTGTCCTGCACCTGGTCGACGCCTCGGGGGAGGACCGCAACCTCGTCGCGGTGCCCGACGACGACGACCGGTTCGCCGACATCACCGACATCGACGACCTGCCCGAGGCCAACCGGCGCGAGATCCGCCAGTTCTTCGAGACCTACAAGCAGCTCGAGGGCGACGACCGGGTCGAGGTCCGCGGCTGGCTCGACGCCGAGGCGGCCCGCCGGCTGGTGCACGACGCGATGCGGGCCTGACGCCCCGGCTCGACGCCCGGCCCGACGCCCGGGCAGGGTCGGCACGACGCCCGGGCAGGGTCGGCACGACGCCCGGGGAGGGTCGGTACGGCCGGTAGGCTGGGCCGCTCGCTGCCGCAGCCAGCGGTGGTCGAACCCTGCCCAGGAGCGTCCCGTGTCCGAGTCCAGCCCCAGCGTCTCCGTCGAGATGGCCACCATCGTCGAGCTGTGCAAGCAGCGCGGCATCATCTTCCCGACCGCCGAGATCTACGGCGGGGTGCGCTCCACCTGGGACTACGGCCCGCTCGGTGTCGAGCTCAAGGAGAACGTCAAGCGGCAGTGGTGGCGCACGATGGTGCAGCTGCGCGACGACGTCGTGGGCATGGAACAGGCGATCCTCGGCCCCACCGACGTGTGGCAGGCGTCGGGCCATCTCGCCAACTTCTCCGACCCGCTGGTCGAGTGCAGCCAGTGCCACCAGCGTTTCCGGGAGGACCACCTGCGCGAGGCGCAGCTCGGCTCGGAGACGGCCGAGGGCGAGATCGAGTGCCCGACCTGCAAGAAGCCCACGCTGGGTGATCCGCGCCACTTCAACCTGATGTTCAAGACCAACGTCGGGCCGGTCGCCTCCGACACGTCCATCGCCTGGCTGCGACCCGAGACCGCCCAGGGCATGTTCGTGAACTTCGCGACCGTGCAGCGCTCCACGCGCAAGAAGCCGCCGTTCGGCATCGCGCAGATGGGCAAGTCGTTCCGCAACGAGATCACGCCGGGCAACTTCATCTTCCGCACGCGCGAGTTCGAACAGATGGAGATGGAGTTCTTCGTCGAGCCCGGCAGCGACGAGCAGTGGCACCAGTACTGGATCGACGAGCGGATGCGCTGGTACCGCGACCTCGGCATCCGGCCCGAGAACCTGCGCATCCGCGAGCACGCCGAGGACGAGCTGTCGCACTACGCCAAGCGCACCGTCGACATCGAGTACTACTTCCCGGACGCCTCGATGGGGTGGTCCGAGCTCGAGGGGCTCGCGAACCGCACCGACTTCGACCTCAAGGCCCACGGCGAGGCGTCGGGCAAGGACCTGTCCTACTACGACCAGCCCAACGACCACCGCTACGTGCCCTACGTGATCGAGCCGGCGGCGGGGGCGACGCGGGCGACGCTCGCGTTCCTGTTCGACGCCTACCGGGTCGAGCAGGCACCCGACGCCAAGGGCGAACTCCAGGACCGCACCGTGCTCCGGCTCGACCACCGGCTCGCGCCCTACAAGGTCGCCGTGCTGCCCCTGTCGCGCAAGGAGGAGCTCACGCCGGTGGCCCGCGAGGTGTTCGACGCGGTCAAGGTGCGCTGGATGTGCGACTACGACGAGACCCAGGCCATCGGTCGCCGCTACCGCCGCCAGGACGAGATCGGCACCCCGTACTGCGTCACGGTCGACTTCGACACCATCGAGGACAAGGCCGTCACCGTCCGCGACCGCGACACGATGTCGCAGGACCGGGTCTCGATGGACCGGCTCGTCGACTACCTCGCCGAGCGTCTGCCCGCCTGGTGACCCTCCGCCCGGCTTCGTGGTCGGTCGAAGGCGAGCTCGGCCGCGTACGCCGGATGGGCGGTGACGCGCGTCCCGCGGGGGAGTGCGCCCGTCCCCCGGCTGCCGCCCGTCCACCGACCGGTCGGTGGCGGATGGAGGGGTGTCCGTACCAACCCTCGG
This sequence comes from Egicoccus halophilus, assembly GCF_004300825.1. Classification (NCBI taxonomy): domain Bacteria; kingdom Bacillati; phylum Actinomycetota; class Nitriliruptoria; order Egicoccales; family Egicoccaceae; genus Egicoccus; species Egicoccus halophilus. The sequence continues at coordinate 2,826,288 of NZ_CP036250.1, read as the reverse complement.
TCTGGGAGACCTCCATGCGTCGCTTCCTCGTCGGCCTGTCCGCCGCCAGCCTCCTGCTCGTCTCGGCCCTTCCCGCTGCTGCCGCACCCCCCCGCTCGTACGGCGCAGGGCGGCCAGCCCGCCGGCGTGGCGTGCCAGCAGTTCGGCATCGGTGTCCTGCAGAGCCAGGGCCTGCTCGCCACGGTGGCCCGGGACGGGCTCGAGTACCCGATCGGCAGCGGTGACACGGTCCCGCTGCGCACGGTGCTCCAGATCCACCGCAACGACCCGGCCCTGGCCAACCAGGTGCTGACCGACTACGCGATCGCGCTCGGCATCGCGACGCCGGACGTCGTGGCGGCCCTGAACGCGGCGTGCCCGACCGGCTGAACCGGCGTCGACAGACGAGGGTCCGCGCCCCTGCGCGGACCCTCGTCGCGTCAGTAGGGCGGGTGGTGACCGCGCCAGGGGTCGTGCTCGTCCGCTGCCGGCCCGCCGCGGACGCGGTCGCCAACCAGGACCCGCACGTCGGACTCGACCCGGTGCAGCTGCAGCGACAGCCCCGCCACGGACCGGACGAGAACGGCGACGCCCATCAGGGCCGCCCCGACGGCGAACGTGACGGTGTAGAGCACCAGCGCCATCGCGAGTTCGTCGTCGCGCAGCATCAGCGTGCCGCCCGCGACGCCGGCCAGGCCGGCCGCGTAGGCCAGCAGCGTGCACGCCCGCGCCGCGGTACGCAGTTCCTTGGGGGAGGGGATGTGCTCCATGTCACCATCCTGCCCGACCGGTCGCCGGTTCGCCGCCGCGTGCCCACGTCCGTGCCCCGCTGACCGCGCGGGTCAGGCCTCCGCCTGCCACCGCCGACGGGCCTCCTCGAGCGCCGTGACGACGCGGTCGGTGTCGCCGGGCGTGTCGAGCACCGCGAGCTCACGCCCGTCGCGCAGGCGCACGGTCGGCGGGCGGAAGCTGCTCGTCCCGGCGAACCCGGCCACCTCGTCCCACCCGTACTCGGCCCGCTGGCGCATCAGCCGGTGCAGACGGACCCCTGCGGGCGAGACCGTCACCCGGGCGGTGGTGACGATCAGCACCAGGTACAGCCCCACGAGTGCCAACAGGCTGCCGTCGAGCCCGATCAGTCCCAGCCCGGCGACGAGCCGCCACAGCGGCGGCACCGCGACCAGCACCATGGCCCAGAACACCGGCACGCGCCACCAGCGTGGACGGATCGTCCGCTCGGCCACCGAGCCCCCTCGAGATCGCGTGCCGTTGCGACGCTAGCAACGCCCCGGGACGTCGCGAGCTCCCCGATCGCCCCGGCCGGCGGGATACCCTGGCGGCTCCGGTGAGGAGGTGCGGTCGTGAGCGAGGACCGCGGGTCGCCCGTGCCGGGCCCTTCCGAGGTCGACGACGCGCTCGTGCGCCTCGAGGAGGTCCTGCTCGAGCTGCCGTTCGAGCGTGCGCTGCCGGACCTCGACGACCTGCTCGCGCGGGCACGGGTGCCGGCGGAACTGCTGCGCCGTGACGAGCGGGCGCGCAAGCTGTTGCACGAGGCGATCCTCGCCCGGCCGTTCGCGAGCCTCGACGCCGTGCAGCAGGTCCGCACCGAGGTGGAACTGCTGACGCTCGAGGTCGAGGTGCTCGCCGACCGGCTCGGACGTGTCGGGCTCGACGGGACCGACCGGCAGCGGGCCGTCGCCCGCCTGGCCGAGGTGCGCCGCCGCCTCGACGAGGTGCGTGCGGAGCTGTGAGCCGCAGCCGCGTGGCCACCGACCGCCCCGTGCGGCCGGAGTGCTCGACATCCCTCCCGGCGGTCCGGTAGCGTCGCCGCGTCCGCGTCGCGAGTCGTCTCGCCGCCGGTCCTCCACGGTCCCCGATCCCGGAGCGTCCTCCTTGCGGGTCCACGGCTGAACCTCGCCGTCGCCGATGCCTCGTGCCTCGGCTGGACTGCGTGCCTCCGCACGCACGCCGCAAGGATCCCGCATGGTCTCCGTGCATCTGCGTGGGCTGCGCCACGCCCACACGCTCGCCGCCGGCGTCCTCGACGACGTCACCCTCGACCTCGCCGCCCCGGAACCGGCCGAGCCGCGCCCCTTCGTCGGCGTGGTCGGACCCAACGGCGCCGGCAAGTCCACGTTGCTGCGCCTGCTGGCCGGCGAGCTGACGCCGATCGGCGGGACGCTCGAGGTCCAGGCGACCGGACCGGTCCGGCTCGTGCGCCAGGACGTCGACGAGCTGACCGACGACGTGCGCGGCTTCGCCTGGCAGTGGGACGGCGTGGCCGTCCGGCTGCGCCGTCGGCTGCACCTCGATCCCGACGACCTCGACTCCCGTGTCGGCCGTGGCTGGGGCGCGCTCTCGCCGGGGCAGCGCAAGCGCTGGCAGGTGGCGGCCGCGCTGGCCGAGCAGCCCGACGTGCTGCTGCTCGACGAGCCGACCAACCACCTCGACGCCGCGGCCCGTGACCTGCTGGTCGGTGTGCTGCAGCGCTTCGGTGGGCTCGGGCTGCTCGCCAGCCATGACCGGGCCGTGCTCGAACGCCTCACGAGCCGCACGTTGCGCGTGCACCGTGGCCGGGTGGAACTCCACGCCGGCAGCCACGGCGAGGCGGCCCCCCGCTGGCGGGCCGCCGAGCAGGCCGAACGCGACGCGCACGAGCGCGCCAGGCGCGAGCTGCGCCGTGAGCAACGCCTCCTCGGCGACGTCCGTCGCGACCGGCACGGCGCCGAGGTCGGACCGCGCCGGGAGCGTCGCCTCGCCGGCGCGAACCAGCCCGACGCCCGCGAGGCGACGCAAGTTCGCGCAGCGCAAGGCCGAGCAGGCACTGGCGCAGCGGGTCACCCAGATGCACGCGCGCGTGGCGCGGGCCGAGGACGCCGAGGCGTTGTTCGACGTGCAGCGCGAGCTGGGCGGGGCGCTCGGGTTCCGCCACGTCGACTCGGGCCGGCGGGTGCTGGTCGAGGTGCAGGGGGACGTCCGGCACGCCGGTGGTGAGGTGCTGCTGCAGGACGTCGACGTAGCGCTGCAGCGCGGTCAGCGCGTCCGCGTGGCCGGGGCGAACGGCGCCGGTAAGTCGACGCTGCTCGCCGTGCTGCTGGCGCGGCTGTCCGACGCCGCCGAGCAGGTCGGGATCCTCCCACAGGAGCTGTCCGACCCGTCGCGGGTGCTCGAGGACGTCCGTCGGCTCGACCCGGAGGTCCGTGGCCGGGTGCTCGGGACGTTGGCCACGCTCGGGGTCGATCCCGACCGGGTGCTGGTCACCGACGCGCCGTCGCCGGGGGAGGCCCGCAAGCTCGCGTTGGCAGGGTTGCTGTCCGCGACGGCCAGCGTGCTGGTGCTCGACGAGCCCACCAACCACCTGGATCTGCCCTCGATCGAACGGCTCGAGGCGGCGCTCGCGGCCTGGGACGGCGCCCTCGTGCTGGTCACCCACGACGAGGCGTTGGCCGCCGCGGCGACCACGACGACGTGGGAGGTCGCCGACGGCCGGGTCGACGTGCGCCTGGACGAGGGACGGCCCGGCGTGCCGTAGGTTGCGCGGCCGTCGCCCCGTTCGACCAACGCGCCGCGCGCCCGCGCGCCCGCGTGCCCGCGCCCCTCGGCGACGCCCGTCCCGACGCCTCGACAGGTCTGCCCGTGACGCTCCTCGACGCTGCCGTGATCCTGCTCGCCGGTCTCGGGGCGGGCGCGATGAACGCCGTCGTGGGCGCCGGCACGTTGATCACCTTCCCGACGCTGCTCGCCCTCGGCTTCCCGCCGGTCGTGGCCAACGTGTCGAACACGGTCGGGCTCGTGCCCGGCGGTGTCGCGGCCGCCTACGGCTTCCGGGCCACGCTCACCGGTCGCGCCCGGCTGGTGCTGCGGCTGGCGGTCGCCTCGGCGGTCGGCGGCGTGATCGGCGGGGCGCTGTTGCTCGTGCTGCCCTCCGAGGCGTTCGAGGTCGTCATCCCTCCGCTGCTGCTGCTCTCCGCGGTCCTGGCCGCCGCGCAGCCGCGGGTGGCGACCTGGGTCACCGCCCGTCGCGAGCGGCGGGAACTCGCCGAGCGTGCGGCCGACGACCCCGACGCCGTGCAGGTCGACGACGCCCCGGCCAGCGACCTGCCGAGCGCCCACGTGCCGGTGCACGACGCGCCGGTGGCGCCGGGCCCGGTCGAGATCCGGCTCGGCCCGGCGCTGTACACGATCGTGTTCCTGACCGGCATCTACGGGGGCTACTTCGGCGCCGCCCAGGGCGTGATCCTGTTGGCGGTGCTCGGCAGCTTCGTCGCCGGCGGCATGCCGCAGGTCAACGGCATCAAGAACGTGCTGGCGGGGATCGCCAACCTGGTGTCCGCGGTGCTGTTCATCGCCGTCGCGGACGTCGACTGGCGCGTCGCCGGGCTCGTGGCGCTGGGCGCCACCGTGGGGGGGCTGCTCGGCAGTCGCTACGGACGACGCCTGCCGGCGCGACCGCTGCGGGCACTGGTCGTGCTGGTGGCCCTCTCCGCCGCCGTCTGGCAGTTCGTCACCTGACCCCGGTGCGGCGCCGTGCTCACCCGGTCGGCGCGGACTCCCAGGCGACCCCGGTCCACCGGCGGAACGCGTCGCGCTGGGCGTCGGCGGCGTGCTCGTCGCGGACCAGTCGACGCCCCGGTCGCGGCGCGCCCAACGTGACACGGCGGGTGAGCAACCGCGGGCCCCGCAGGACCGTCATGTCCACCTCGTCGCCGGCGCGTCGCGCCCGCAGCTGACCGGGCAGCTCCCCGCGGCGCACCCGCGTGCCGTCCACCGCCACCAGTTGGTCGCCACCGGTGAGTCCGGCCTGCCAGGCCGGTCGTCCGCGCAGCACGCTGGCCAGGGTCACGGCGTGGTCGTCCTCGCTCACCTGCGCGCCGAGGTCGGGCACCTCGTCACCGCCGGTGGCGACCACCCGCAGCCCGACCGCCGGCAGCACCTCCTCGACCGGTGGTAGCGCGGTGCCGGCCACGTGGGCGTCGAACACGGCGCCGAGGTCGGTGCCGGCCACGTCGGACACCGCCCGCTCGACGTCGGCCTCGGTGTAGCCCTCGGCGGTGTTCGCATGCCGCTGCCACAGCAGCCGGAACACCTCGTCGAGCCCGTCACCGTCGGGACGCAGCTCGCGCAGCAGCAGGTCGAGGTACCAGGCGACCAGCGACCCGTGGCCGTAGTAGTCGGTGTTGGCGTTGACCGTGTTCTCGTCGCGGACGTAGTGCTTGACCCACGCCTCGTGGCCGGCGCGTCGCAGCGACTGCAGCGCGACCCCGGGGGTGTCGAGCACCCGCTGCCAGGTGTCACGCAGGTTGTCGAGGAACCGGGTCAGGGTCCACACGCCGGCCCGCAGGGGCAGCAGTTCGTCGTAGTAGGCGGTCCAGCCCTCGGCGACCCACAGCGACTCGGTGTGGGTGGGTCGTTCGTAGTCGGGGCGCACCAGCGCGGTGGGCACGAGTCGCTTGACGTTCCACAGGTGCAGGTACTCGTGGGCGACCAGCGACTGGAAGCGGGCCAGCAGGTCGGGCTCCTGGAAGGTGCGGATCGGCATCTGCAGCACCGACCCCTCGCGGTGCTCGAGCCCGCCGCCCCCCTCGTGCCAGCCGGTGCACAGGTAGCGGTAGTGCGCGACCGGGAGCTCGCCGTCGAACAGGGCGACGGCGGCCTCGCCGATGGCTGCGGCGTCCCGGGCGATCGCCGCGAGGTCGGGATGGCCGCCGTGGCCGGCCCACACGAAGTCGTGGGTCACGCCGGCCACCTCGAACTCGACCGCGGGCAGGTCGCCCACCTCGAAGGCGCTGTCGACCAGGTGGTCGCGGTGCTCGGCGACGTAGGTGTCGGGTCGTTCGCCCGCAGGCAGCAGCGACCACACGCGGTGGCCGGCCGGGGCCGGTGGCAGGTGCACCTCGTGCGGCTCGTCCTCGGCCCCCTCGACGTAGGGGAAGGTCGCGGCGGGGATCAGCAGGGCGTGATGGTCGTCGACGTGGTTGGTGCGCACGGTGAGCTCGTTGGCGTACAGCTCGAGCTCGACCGTGTGCTCGCCCCGGGCGCCCGCCGGCAACCGCCAGGCGGTGTGGCCGTCGGGTTCCAGGACCACCTCGGTGCCCTCGGCGTCGCGGGCGCGGATCCACTGCACGTGGTGGACGTAGTCGCGGACCACGTAGCTGCCCGGGGTCCACACCGGCAGCACGATCCGCGCGCCGTCGGCGTGCGCGGCGGGCACGGTGAGCGAGACGCGCACCAGGTGGTGCAGGCGGTCGGTGAGGTCGACGGCGTAGCGGACGGTCACGACGGCTCCTGGACGGTGGTGCCGGGGCGTGGTCGACGGGGCCCCGACCGACGGGGGCGAGGCTACTCGTGACGCCCCGACGGCCACGTCGGTGATCCACGACCCGGTGCCGGTCACGTCCCGACGGCCGGACGGCCCTCGACGCCGATGCCCCGGTGTGACCCGAAGCTCACCGGGAGCCGGCGAACAGCTCCGGCCAGACCGACAAGGAGCCCCCATGGGCATCGGCGACAAACTGAAGGGCAAGGGCAACGAACTGGCCGGCAAGGCGACCGGCGACCGCAAGCAGGAGTTCAAGGGCAAGGCGCAGCAGACCAAGGCGGACGTGCAGGACGGGCTGAGCGACGCCAACGAACGCGTGCGTGACGCCGACCAGGAGGCCGGCCGCCTCCCCGGTGAGGACCGCTGAACCACGGCAGGCAACGCGTGCCGGCGCGCGGCGCGAGGGTCGCGCCGGCGCCCGCGGCGTCCCGACGGCCGGGGCGGGGGTCGGATAGCTTCGACGACCGACCCGGACCGAGGACGCCGCGTGCCCGAACTGCCCATGGCCGACCGCCACGAGACCGTGCTGCCGCAGGCCCCCGAGGAGGCCCGCCAGGCCCTGGCCAACGCCCTGGCCGCCGACCTCGACACGCGTCTGCTGGCGGTCAGTGCGGTGGTCGCCGACCACCCGACGTTCCTGGAGGGCTGGGCACAGCTGGCCGCGCTCGGACGCGAGCCGATCGAACGCTACGCCTACGCGCGCGTCGGCTACCACCGTGGCCTCGACGCGTTGCGTGCGGCCGGGTGGGGCGGACGCGGCTTCGTGCGCTGGTCCGAGTCGACCAACCGCAGCTTCCTGTCGTGCCTGGTGCGCCTGCGCGCCGCGGCGGCCGAGATCGGTGAGCAGCCCGAGGTCGAGCGCATCGGTGGGTTCCTGCACGAGCTCGACCCGGACTGGGACGACGCCAACCTCGTCGCCTGAGTCGCGCCACGAGCACCAAAGGACCGGCGGTGGCGGGACGCATCCTGAAGGACGACGTCGAGGAGCTGCGTCGGCAGGCCGACATCGTCGCGGTCGTCGGGGACTACACGACCCTCAAGCGTGCCGGCACCCGTTACAAGGGCCTGTGCCCGTTCCACACCGAGCGGACGCCGTCGTTCACGGTCACCCCCGACGGCAACTTCTTCCACTGCTTCGGCTGTGACGCGTCCGGGGACCTGTACGACTTCCTGATGCGCGTCGAGGGGCTCGAGTTCCCCGAGGCGGTCGAGGCACTGGCGCGCCGCTCGGGCTTCACACTGCGCTACGAGGAGCTCTCCGCACGTGACCGCCAGGCCATCGGGCAGCGGTCGCGGCTGGTCGAGGTGACCGCTGCCGCGCTCGAGTTCTTCCGTGCGACGCTGTTCTCCGAGGAGGGCGAGGTCGCGCGCACCTACCTCAAGCAGCGGGGCTTCGGCCGCGACGACGCCGAACGCTTCGACCTCGGCTTCGCCCCGATGCGCTGGGAGGCGCTCGGGCAGGCGCTCACGCGGCAGGGGCTGCGGCCCGAGGACCTGATCGCCACCGGTCTGGTCGTGCGCACCGAACGGGGTGGGCTGCGCGACCGGTTCCGGGGGCGCCTGATCTTCCCCGTCCACGATCCGGGCGGTGACGTGATCGGGTTCGGTGGTCGGATCCTGCCCGAGCTCGACTACGGCGACTTCGATCCGCCGAAGTACCTCAACTCCCCGGAGACGCCGCTCTACAAGAAGACGCGGGTCCTCTACGGCGTCCCGCAGGCGCGTGCCGAGGTCGTTCGGGCGGAGGAGGTCCTGGTCTGCGAGGGCTACACCGACGTGATGGCACTGCACCAGGCCGGCTTCGCCAACGCCGTGGCGACCTGCGGCACGGCGGTCGGCGTCGAGCACCTGCGGATGGTCTCACGCTACGCCCAGCGGGTGGTGCTGGCCTTCGACGGGGACGCGGCCGGGGTCAAGGCGGCCGAACGCGCCTGGGAGGCGGCCCGGACGCTGGGCGGCGAGGGCAGCGAGGGTGGTGGGACCGAGCTCGACCTGCGGGTGCTGGTCCTGCCCGGCGGTCGCGACCCGGCCGACCTGGTGCGCGAGGTCGGCGCCGAGGGGCTGCGCGAGGCCGTCGCCGACGCGACCCCGGTCGTGCCGTTCGTGCTGCGTCAGCGGCTGTCGGACGCCGACCTCGGTTCCGAGGCGGGCCGCACCGCGGCACTGCGGGAGGCACTCGGGATCGTCGGCCTCGAACCCGACCTGGACCTGCGTCGCGAGTGGGCCCGTACCGAGGTGGCGGCCCGCATCGGGGTCGCCTACGAGTTCGTGGTGCGCAGTGCCCAGCGCCTGGGCGTGGAGCTCGACGCCCACGAGGGCGTGGCGCCGGTCGGACCGTCCCGGGGTACCGGAGGGGCCGGTGGGGCCGGTGGGACCGGTGGGGTGTCGACGCTCGATCGCGCCCGGGTCCGCCGCGAGCGTGACGTCCTTCGCACGGCCCTGCAGCAGCCACAGTGGTTGCCCGACGAGTGGTTCGAGCTGGTCGAGGACGACTTCTCGCACCCGGTCGCCCGCCAGGTGTTCGCCACGCTGACGGCGGCCGGTGGGGCCGGGGTCGAGTTGTCGGCCGTGCTCGAGCACGCGGCCGACGACGAGGTCCGCGCCCGCCTGCGTCAGCTCGCGCTCGAGGACGAGCCGGTGCCGCTGGACGCCGACGCGGCGGCGTGGCGGGTCCGCTCCCTGCTCGCCGAACGTCTCCAGGCCGCCGAGCGGCAGCTCCAGGATCGACTGCACACGTTGCACCACGGCCGGGACCGTGACGAGCTCATGGCGGTGCTGACCGAGTTGCGTGAGCTCGAACAGCGGCGGCGGGCGCTGACCAGTCGCGAGGAGTGACGCCTCGTGCGGGGTGTGCGCGACGGGGAGGTGGCACCGAGATGCCACCCTCCCGGCGGCATCGCGAGCGTTAGCCTCCCGGCGCGCACCGTTTGCGACACGGACGGTGCATGGCGCGGGTCGACCGGCCCGCACGTGAGTCCGGACCGGGAGGGGACCGCGGTGACGGCTGCCGACGACCCCCGGGAGGCCACGTCGCGGGAGCCGTCCGGCGACGGAGGCACGGTCACGATGCTCGCCACCGACCGGGTGCCGCACGACGGCGACGGCCGGGTGGCCGATGGCCGGGAACACGCCGACCGGGCCGAGGTCGTCGACCTCGTGGAGCGCGAAGCCGTCGGGCGGACCCGCGAGGTCGCCGAACTCCTCGAGCTGGGCGGTGAGCGTGGGTTCGTCACCACCAGCGAACTCGCGGCCGCGCTGAAGTCGGCCGGGCTCGACGCGGCCATGGCGCTGCCGGTGGCCCGTCACCTGCGGCGGGCGAGCATCGCGATCGTCGAGGACGGCACCCCTGACGGCGCCGGGCCGACCCGTGCGGCACCGGTCGACGGAGCGGTCAGCGTCGATGCGGTGCGGCTGTACCTCAACGAGATCGGCCGGGTCGACCTGCTCAGCGCCGAAGCCGAGGTCGACCTCGCCAAGCGGGTCGACGCCGGCGCCGCTGCCGGTGCGGAACTCGACTCGATGCGCGAGCTCTCGCCCGAGCAACGGGCACGCCTGCGCCGGGTCGAGCGCCTGGGCCGCAACGCCAAGGCGGCGCTCACGGAGGCCAACCTGCGGCTGGTCGTCTCGATCGCCAAGCGCTACCTCGGCCGCGGCCTGCTGTTCCCGGACCTGATCCAGGAGGGCAATCTCGGACTGATGCGGGCGGTCGACAAGTTCGACTACACCCGCGGCTACAAGTTCTCGACCTACGCCACCTGGTGGATCCGGCAGATGATCAGCCGTTCCATCGCCGACCAGTCCCGCACCATCCGCATCCCGGTGCACCTGGTCGAGACGATGAACAAGATCAAACGGGTCGAGCGTCAGCTCGTGCAGCGGCTGGGCCGGGAGCCGACCATCGAGGAGGTCGCCAAGGCGGTCGAGCTGCCGGTGGAAAAGATCGAGGAGTTCCGCCGCCTCGCGGTGGACCCGACCTCGCTCGACGCGCCCGTGGGGGAGGAGGGCGACGCCTCGATGGGCGAGCTCATCGAGGATGCCAACGCGATCGTGCCGGTCGAGGCGGCGGCGTACCTGCTCCTCCAGCAGCACCTCGCGTCGGTCCTCGACGAGCTCTCGGTCCGGGAGCGCACCGTCATCGAGCGGCGCTTCGGCCTGCACGACGCGCAGCCGCAGACGCTCGAACAGGTCGGGGCGGAGCTCGGCCTCACCCGTGAACGCATCCGGCAGATCGAGGCCAAGGCGCTGGCAAAGCTGCGTCACCCGGCGCTCGCCGACGCGCTCGAGGGGTACCTGCGCGGCTGACGGCGGGGGGCGCTGCCGCCCCGGCGGCCGTGTCGCACCCCCGGCGTACTGTCGGGCCATGGACACCGACACGCGCCGCGAACCCCCGCACCCCGACGTCGTCACTGCCGATCCGGCGCGCGGCGACGCCGCCGACCGCCCGGTCGCGCCGGCCGTCCCGGCGCAGCAGGAGCTGCCCTTCGACGACGAGTCCGATCAGCCGATCCCGTACGCGCTGACGGCCCGTGCCCGCCGGACGGTCGCACCGGCCAGCCTCCCGGCCCTGCGCATCGTCGGTGGTGATCCGGACGGCCCCGACGGCGATCCCGGGGGCGAGGCGGACCCGCACGACACCCGGCCGGCCCGTGCCCGCGCGCTGCGGCGGGCCGGGCTCGACGTGCGCACGATCGCGTCCCGACTCAGCGTCGACGACCTGCTGGTGCGCGCCTGGGTGGGTGAGACCCTCACGGCCGTCCTGCCCGAGCCGACCGACGGGGCGTCCGCGCGTGGCGGGGCGACTGCCGACGGTGCGGCGGTTGCCGACGGCGCGGCGGGAGAGATCCGACGACTGGCTGCGGCGGGAGCGGCGGTGCGCCTGCAGCGGGACCCGGCGTTCGCGGCGGGTGTGGGGCTGCTGACCGCGGTCTCGGAGGCGGACGCGCACGCCCTGACGCTCGCCGGACCGCGCGCCGAGGTGGTGGTGCGGGCGCTGGGATGGCTGCGGACGACCGCGGACCTCGACGACCGTCGTGTCCGCGTGGTCCTCCGCGTCGGTCGGGCGGTCGCGGCCGACGCAAGCCGTCATGAGTGGGCGACGCGGCTGCGGGTTCCGGTGACCCGGGTCACGGTGACGCGGTGGGCGGCGCCGCCGTTCCCGACGGCCAGCGAGGTGCTGGTGCGGGTGCGTGACCCACAGCTGGCCGCGCGGGTGGGCGGCTGGTGCGATGCGCTGCTCGCCGGGGCGGAGAGCGCCCCGGCGGAGGCGTTCTGAGCGTCGTCCCGTCGTCTCGGTCAGGCGACCGCGACGAGGCGTGCCATCGCGGAGCGGACCTGCGGGTCGTCGAGCACCGGGCCGGCCGCAGCGCGACGGCTGACGGCCTGCGCCCGGGCGAACCGGCGGACCAGCGCGATGCGGCCGTCGGGCAGTCCGCTCGGGAGTGGGGCGTGCACGGCCGACTCCAGGGCGTCGACCAAGGACGTCAGCGCATCCAGCGGCGCACGGTCGACGACCTCGTCGACGAGCCGGCTGGCGGTGTGCCAGGACGTCGGCAGTTCGGGCGAGGGGCGGGTCGGTTCGGCCGCGGGCGGGGAGAGCAGCATCCGCATTCCTTTCACGATGGAGCCAGTCTCGGACGGAACGGTCCGAGTCGTTGGATCCACCGGGGCCAAAGTGGATCCATGTGTGGCTGATCGGATCCAATGTTCCCTAGTGGACTCGCTTCGCGGAACGTGCTGTACTGCTCGTGTCCCCGGTGGTCCGGGGGGTGCTGCGGCCTACGTGGTTCCGACGAGGAGTGGCCGGTGGAGGCCTACGAGCTGCGTTCCGTGCTCGGCGACTGGCAGCAGGGGACGGGTCGCCCCGCCGACCGGCTGACCCGTGCGGTGCAGGATGCGGTCGACGACGGCCGGCTGGCCGTCGGCACGCGCCTTCCGGCGGAGCGTCCGCTGGCCGAGGCCCTGCAGGTCAGCCGAGGCCTGGTCGCTCGCGTCTACGGGCGGTTGCGGGAGCAGGGCGTCGTCCACACCCGCCACGGCAGCGGCACGGTGGTGGGCAGCGCCGAGGACCGGACGCGATCGGCCAACCGGCTCGCGGCGGACGGGTTGAGTGCCGCCGTCGCCGGCGGGGCACTCGACGGCATCGATCTGCGCATCGCCGCGTGGGACGCCGACGAGGCCGTGGTCGCCGACCTGTACGTGCCCAGCACCGAGCAGTTGCGGGCCGCGGCGCGCGACAGCAGCGGGTACTGGCCGTTGGGACATCCGTGGCTGCGTCGGGCGATCGCCGAGCACGCGACGCGCCAGGGACTGCCGACCGACCCCGAACAGGTGCTGGTGACCGCCGGGGCCCAGCAGGCCGTCGACGTGCTGTTGACCGCGTTGCTCGTCCCCGGTGATCCGGTGCTCGTCGAGGAGGTGTCCTGGCCGGGGCTGACCGAGCTGCTCACGCTCCGGCACCTGCGCGCCAGCATCGTGCCGGAGACCGCCGTCGACCCGGTCGCGCTGCTGCGGGCCCTGCGGGAACGGCGCGCCGACGTGGCCTTTCTCATCCCGTCGCACCACAATCCGACCGGGACGGTGCTACCGGCGCACGTGCGTCGCCAGGTGGTCGAGGCCGCCGCCGAGGGCGGCGTGCTGCTCATCGACGACCTGACGTTCCACGAGCTGTGGATCGACGAACCGCCGCCCGCGCCGCTGGCCGCGATCGTGCCGGAGCTCGCCGACTCGGTCGTCAGCGTCGGATCGCTGTCGAAGCTGGTGTGGGGCGGGGTGCGGGTGGGCTGGATCCGCGCGGAGCCGGCGCTGCTGCCCCAGCTGGTGCGGATCAAGACCGCGCTCGACCTCGGGATGTCGTTGTCGCCGCAGCTCGCGGCCGCGGAGATCCTCGGCCGCATCGAGCCCATGCTGGTCCGGCGTCGCGGCTGGCTGCGGGAACGACGCGACGTGCTCGTCGAGGCCCTGCACACCGGGCTGCCCGACTGGCGGTTCACCCCGCCGGCGGGCGGGATGAGCATGTGGGTCGATCTCGGCGGCGTGTCGGGGGACGTCGTCGCCGCCGCGGCCGCCGCGCACCGGGTGCTCGTCCCACCCGCCCGGGCCTGCTCGACCTCGGGACGCGACCTCGACCGGATCCGCCTCACGCTCAGCCGACCGCCCGACGAGTTGCGCGAGGCGGTTCGACGTCTGGCACTGGCCTGGGACGACGTCCGCGGCGGACGGCTGCCCCGGGTCGGGATGCCGATCGGATGAGCCCGAGGATCGCGGTGGTGTCCGGACCCGACGCGGGGCATGCGCTGCCGGCGCTGGGCGTGGCCGGTGCACTGGCGGGCCGCGGACACGAGGTCGTGTTCGTCGGCGGCGGCGCGTACGCCGGGCTCGCCGCCCGGCATGGTTGCCGTTTCGCGACGCTGCCGCGGCTCGCGCCGACGCCCGGCGACGTCGACTTCGGTCATCGGCTGTGGGTGCACGGGGCCCGGATGGCGGTGCCGCTGGCCGCGTCGCTGCGGGACTGGGGGACCGACCTCGTCGTCAGCGACGTCCTCACCCGTGCCGGTGCGTTCGCCGCCGATCTCCGTGACCTGCCCTGGGTCGAGACGATCCCGCACCACCTGCCCGACCCGGCGCCCGACCTGCCGCCGGTCGGCGCCGGCCGTCGGCTGGCCCACACCCCGTTGCGCCGTCGGGCGAACCGGCGCGTGTTCGACGCCCAGCAACGGTCGCTGGCGACGGGCCGCGAACAGGCCCACGCGGCGGCACGGGACATCGGTCTCGAGGCCCCGGGCGCTCCCGTGGTGCGGCTGGTGGCGACGGTGCCCGCGTTGGAACGTCCCCGTCGCGACTGGCCCGCCGACGCGCACGTCGTCGGCCCCCTGGCCGTCGAGCCCGACCTGCCGCCGCTGCCGGCGCCCTCGGGCGACGCGCCGCTCGTGGTGGTCACCGACTCCACGGCCCAGGGAGGTGTCGGCGGCCTCGGCGCGGTCGCGATCGAGGCACTGCGCGACCGCGACGTCCGGGTGGTCGTCACCTCGACGGCCGTGCCGCCGCAGGTGGGCCGGCGCCTCGTCGTCGGCCGCGGACCGCACGTCCCGTTGCTGGCGGTCGCGGACGTCGCGGTCGCGCCCGGCGGCGGGGGGTTTCTGTCCAAAGCGGCTGCCGCCGGCGTCCCGATGGTCGTCGTACCCCAGGCGGGTGACCAGTTCGAGGCGGCAGCGCGGCTGCGTGACGTCGGTGCGGGGCGGGTGGTCGCGCCGCGTCGCTGCACGCCGGCGCGGCTGCGTCGGGCCGTGGAGCGTCTGCTGCACGACCGGCGGGCGCGGGCGGTGGCGGGGCTCCTGGCGCAGCAGGCGGCCGTGCTCGGGGTGGCGGTCGCCGCCGACCTCGTCGAGGCGGTGCTGGCCGGCCAACGCCCGGTCGCCACCGGCCCCGCCCACCACCTCCCGTCGCCGTGACCGGGGGTCGCGACGCGACGCAGCGGTTCAGCGGTCGGTGAGGGCACGGCCGAAGTCGGCGGCGGCGCCGTCGTCGAACCCGACCAGGCGCACCTCGTCGAGCACGCCCGGGTGCGCGGCGACCCAGTCGATCACCGCCGTGACCAGCACCCGGGTCGCACGGTCCCGGGGGTAGCCGTAGATGCCGGCCGAGATGGCGGGGAACGCCACCGTGCGTCGGCCGCTGTCGGCGGTCGCGTCCAGCGCGGCGACGACCGCCGCCGCGAGTCGCGCGGCGTTGTCGTCACGCTCGGGGTCGTACACCGGTCCGGCGACGTGCACCACCAGGTCCGCGGTGAGCGCACCGGCATCCGTGACCGCGGCGTCGCCCTCGCGCAGCGGCCCGTGCTCGGCGACCCAGGCGTCGGACGCGGCCTGCAGCGACGGGCCGGCGGCGCGGGCGATCGCCGCGGCCACCCCACCACCGTGGCGCAGCTCGACGTTGGCGGCGTTGACGACCACGTCGACCGCCTGGGCGGTCAGGTCGCCGGCGAGCGCGACCACGCGGGTGGTCCCGAAGACGAGTTCCACAGCGGCTCCTCGGTCCAGCGGCCACGACCCGACGTCGCCGCGGGCTTGCGGCAGGTCGCGTGGTGGCGTCTAGGGTGGCCCCATGTTCGCGCTCACCGCCACGGCCGCCAACCCGGACGACCCGCTCGCGGGTCTCGCGCTCGGGGACCACCCCGAGCCGTCACCGCCACCCGGCTGGGAGACGGTCCGGGTCCGCGCCGCCGCGCTCAACCACCACGACGTGTGGACCCTGCGTGGGGTCGGCGTCGACCCCGAGCGGTTCCCGGTGGTGCTCGGCTGCGACGCCGCCGGCGTCACCGACGACGGTCGTGAGGTGATCGTCCATGCGGTGATCGCCACGCCCGGCGGCGACGAGACGCTCGCCGGCGACTTCAACATCCTGTCGGAACGCTACGACGGCACCTTCGCCGACCGGGTCGCCGTCCCGTCGCGCAACCTCGTCGACAAGCCGGCGGAACTCGGCTTCGAGCAGGCCGCGTGCCTGCCGACGGCGTACCTGACGGCCTACCGGATGCTGTTCACCCGCGGGGAGCTGCGCCCCGGGGACCGGGTGCTGATCCAGGGCGCCGGCGGAGGCGTGGCGACGGCGGCGATCCTGCTCGCGCGTGCCGCCGGGTTGCACGTCAGCGTCACCAGTCGCGACGAGACCAAGCTCGAGCGCGCACGGGAGCTCGGCGCGCACGTCGGCGTGCCGGCGGGGGAGCGGCTGCCGGCCCGGGTCGACGCGGTGCTCGAGACCGTCGGTGAGGCGACCTGGAAGCACTCGCTGCGGGCGCTGGAGCCCGGCGGGGTCGTGGTCGTGGCCGGGGCGACGTCCGGGTTCGACCCGCCGGCCGACCTGGCCCGGGTGTTCTACCGCCAGTTGCGGGTGATCGGCTCCACCATGGGTACCCGTGAGGAGCTCGTGCGGCTGGTCCGGCTGCTCGACGCGACCGGGGTGCGTCCGCTGATCGACGACGTGCTGCCGATGGAGGACGGCCGCGAGGCCTTCTCCCGCATGGTCGACGGTGAGCTGTTCGGCAAGCTCGTGCTCACCCGCCCGGCCTGACGCCCGCTCCGCGCGAGCCGCTCCGCTCGGTGCGACGCCTGGCGACGCCGCGCGTCTGCGCGCCACCAGACGACGACGGCCGCCCGGGGGGCGGCCGTCGTGTCACGCTGCGTCAAGCTCCGGGGGCCGGGCTCGAACCGGCGACATTTCGATTAACAGTCGAACGCTCTGCCAACTGAGCTACCCCGGAAGGTGGCGTCGGATCGTGCCCGAGCGCCTCGCGTCGAGCGCGGCGCGCAGTGTAGCAACGTCGCGCCGGACCCCCGAACGCGGTCTCGCGCGCGTTCCGGGCGGCGTCCACCCGCGGCGCCGTCCTGGTCCGCATCCTGGTCCGGATCGGCCGCGTCGCGCGGTGCACGGGTGTCGGCGACTAGCCTGACGTCTTCCCGAACGGCGAGGCTGTGGTGCGCAAGGACCTGGTGATCATCCCCGACGACGAGCCCGGCGTCCTGGCCCGCCTCGGGGAGACGCTCGGCACCGCCGACATCAACATCGAGGCCATCAGCGCCTTCACCGGCCGCGGCAAGGGCCTGGTGCACGTCCTGGTCGACCGGGCCGACGACGCGGTACAGGTGCTGCGGGAGGCCGGCTTCGAGGTCAAGGCGTCCCGTGACGTGGCGGTGGCCGCCCTGCCCGACGCGCCCGGGCAGCTCGGCGACGCCTGCCGGCGCCTCGCCGATGCCGGGGTCAACATCGAACAGGCCTACATCGCCGCCGGCAGCCACCTCGTGGTCGTCTCCGACGATGTCGAGCGGGCGCGACAGATCCTCGGCGGCTGACCGACGACGCCGGCGCGAGCGACGTCAGCGCGGCAGGTCGGTCTGCTTGAACTCGTGCAGCATCGGCGCGTTGACGACCAGGTCGACCACCTGCTCGATGCTGCGCGTCGCCCGCTCGGCGTCGCCCTCGGGGCGGTCCATCAGGCGGACGAACACCGCACGACCACCGGCGATGAACGTCGGCACGCCCCACACGGCGTGGTCGGCGACCCCGGCGTCGTGCTCCTTGCGCAGCTGGGCGAGGACCTCGCCCTCGCGCACGGTGGTGAACACGGCCTCGGCGTCGACGCCGGCACGCCCGAGGGCGTCGGCGACCACCTGCGGGTCCTTGAGGTCCCCACCGAGGTCGTGACGGGCGGCGAACAGTGCCTCGTGGGCGGCGGGGAACTGCTCGGGGTGCTGGTCGCGCACGACCAGGCCGGCCTGCAGCGCCAGGATGCCCGAGGCCGTGTCGGGATCCTCGAGTTCCCAGACGTCGGGCTGGCCCTCCTCGACGTGGCCCTGGGCCAGGCTGTAGGGCACGAAGTCGACGTCCCAGTCCGCGCCGGCGCGCAGGGCGGTGACCACGTGCTCGTTGGCGTTGCGGGCGAACGGACACAGGTAGTCGAAGGTGATGCCGAAGCGCAGGGTCATGACGGACTCCTCGGTTGTGGGACGGTGGTGTCAGCAAGCAACGCGGGCGGTGGCCACCGGCTTCCCGGTCGCCGCCGGCTTCCCGGCCCCGGCGGCTCCCGGCGCGGCGTTCAGGTCAGCCGCAGACAGCGGGCGATCTCGCCCATCGTGTAGCCGCAGCCGGTCTGCAACGCGCGCAACGTCAGGCCGAGCGCGAACAGCGAACCCCAGGCCATGCCGAGGTAGGCGTAGCGCTCACGACGCAGTGCCGCGATGCGTCCACCGACCACGGCGATGAGCGGGAACAGCGAGCCGTACAGGTAGTGCAGCCAGGCGTCGGGCTGCGTGAACACGCGCCGGCCGAGCACCAGCAGCACGACCCCGACCACGGTCTGCACGACCAACAGGTTCTCGGTCCAGTGCTGGACGGCGTACAGGGCGTCGGGCCCCTCCTCACGCCGCAGGAGCCGCAGGGTCAGCCCCCACACGAGGATGACCGCGAACAGGGCGACGAGCAGGGTCCCGAGGTAGCGGTGGAACGCCGTCACCTCACGCCGACTCCACCGGGGAGGGCTCCCGCGCCGGCGCCGGTTGTTCGCCCCGCTGCAGCGACCGGGCGATGCGGAAGGCGATGAAGCCGGTGATCGGCGGGAGCACGAAGCAGGCCCAGCGCAGCAGGACGGTCAGCGTCTGCAGGCCCATCTCGAGGTTGGACGCGATGACGTCGTTGGAACCAGCGACGAAGATCACCCCCATCAACGTCAGCGCTGCGACGCCGATACCGGTGCGAAGCGGGTTGTCCCGCGGACGCTGCAGCAGGTGGTGCTCCAGGTCGTCCTTGCCGACCCACTTCTTGTCGATCCAGGGCCAGGCGAACAGCACCGTGAAGATGACGCCGCCGAGGCCGACCGCCGGCAGGAACGTCGAGGTGATCGTGACCCCGAGGATCGTCCACTCCCACGCCGGCCACAGGCGCACGAGTCCCTCGGTCCAGCCCATGTACCAGTCGGGCTGGGCCGGGGCGAAGACCTCGTAGGGCTCGTAGGTGCCGTAGAGCCACACCGGGTTGATCTCGAACAGACCACCGAGCAGGCACAGCACCGCGATCGTGAACGCCCCGAGCGACAGCGTGGTCAGCGTCTGGCTCGGGAACAGCGGCTCACCGACGACGTTGTCGTCGCGCGCCAGGCTCGAGGGCTTGTGGGTGTGCTTCTGCCGGATCAGGATCGCCAGGTGCGCACCGAGCAGACCGAGCAAACCGGCCGGGATGAGCATCACGTGGGCGATGTGCAGCCGGCTGATGGTGTCGGTGCCGGGGTACTCGCCGCCCAGCAGCAGGAAGCCGAGCAGCGGTCCGACGAACGGGATGCCGAGGACCACCGAGTAGCCGATGCGCAGCCCGGTGCCGCTGAGCAGGTCGTCGGGCAACGAGTAGCCGGTGAATCCGGCGGCGAACGACAGCAGCAGCAGCAGCACGCCGATGACCCAGTTGATCTCGCGGGGGCGGCGGAACGCGCCGGTGAAGAACACCCGCAGCATGTGCGCCACGATGGCCGCCACGAACACCAGCGCCGCCCAGTGGTGGATCTGGCGCATCAGCAGACCCGCGCGGACCTCGAACGACAACCGCAGGGTCGACTCGTAGGCGGCCGAGATCTCCAGGCCCTGCAACGGCACGTACGGGCCCTCGTAGACGACCAGGCGGGCGTCGGGGGTGTAGAAGAAGGCCAGGAACGTGCCGGTGAACAGCAGCACCACCAGCGAGAACAGGGCCACCTCGCCGAGCAGGAACGACCAGTGGGCCGGGAAGGCCTTGTTGAGGTACTTCTTCGACCCCTCCGCGAGGCGGAGGCGGTCGTCGAGCCAACGGGCGAGGTCGTCGACCGGGCTCTGGCGGCGTCGGGTCTCAGCGGCGCTCACGGTCGGCTCCTCACACGTCCACGTCGTGGGTCATGTTCCAGAACGACGGACCGACCGGCTCGTTGAAGTCGCCGGTCGCGATCAGGTAGCCCTCGTCGTCCACACCCAGGGGCAACTGCGGCAGACCGCGACCCGCCGGTCCGGACACCACCACCGCGGCGTTGTTCACGTCGAAGGTCGACTGGTGACAGGGGCAGATCAGCTCGCCCACCGACGCGCGGTAGAGCCCGACCGGGCAGCCGGCGTGGGTGCAGATCTTCGAGTAGCACACCAGGTCGCCGACGGTCTGGCCGGGCAGCGCGTCGCGGTCGAGCTGGTCGGGGCGCGTACCGATCAGCAGCGCCTGCGCCTTGGCGTCACCCGCCGCCCCTTCGGGGAACACGGTGCGCACCTCGTCGGCGGCCATCTGCTCGGCGAGGATCGGGGTGCCGCCGGCGTCGACCAGCCGCAGGCCGGGCTCCCAGGCGGTGGCGAACAGGTCGCGACCGGGGCCCGGCCCGAGCGAACGGATCGGGACGATCAAGGCCAGCCCGAGCGACGCGCCGGCACCGGCCAGCAGACGCAGCAGGAACCGCCGACGGCCACCGACGACGGCCTCGCCGAGCGACTCCTCGTAGGCGGCCTCGAACTCGTCGCGTGCCGGTTCGGGCGAGCGCATCGGATAGCGCTCCTCGACCACGATCCGGGGCCCGATGACCTGCTTGCCCCAGATGCCGAGACCGGTGCCCACCGCCCCGAAGGCGACGAACAGCAGCGCACCCTCGAGCTGGGTCTGCCCACCGGCGATGTAGACGCCCATGAGCCCGAACGCCGCGATGATGGCGACGACGAAGCTGATGGCGGCGAGCCGGGCGCCGCGGTCCTGCCGCTCACGCTGTTCGCGCCATTGTTCCCCGCGCGTGCGGGGCCGGTCACCGCTCGCCACGGTATTCCTCCACCTCGTCGTACTCGTCGTGCGCCTTCTCGCCGAGCAGGTACATCACGATCGTGAGCAGACCGAGGCCGACGATGATCGCGATGGCGCCCTCGGCGACCGGGCCCGAGCGCCCGAAGGACCAACCGCCCGGTGCCTCGCGTTCGCGAAGGTCCATGACCCAGGCCGTGACGGCCTGCAGGTCCTCCTCGCTCATGGTGTCCTCGAGGAACCGGGGCATCACGCCCGGGCCGCTGCGGACCGCCTCGGCGATCTCGAGCGGCGGTACGACGTCGAGGGTCGAGGAGATGTCGCGCTGCCCGACCGCGATGCCCTGGGCCGTGGGCCCGTGGCAGGCGGCACAGTTGCGCGTGAACAGCTCGAGGCCGTGGGAGAGGTCGGCCTCCTGCCAGCCGTCGATGTCGGGGATGTCGGGTCCCTCGCCCGGGGCGAGGCTCTCGACGAACGCGACCAGCGCCCGGGTGTCCTCCTCGCTGAACCGGTTGGGGCCGCGCTGCAGGCGGTTCTGCGCATCGGTCATCGGCATCCGGCCCGAGCGGACCATGAAGTCGACCGAGGCCGCCCCGACGCCGATCAGCGAGGGTCCGGCCTGCGGTCCGGGCTGCTGCAGACCGCGGCCCTGCTCACCGTGGCACAGCGCGCAGTTGGCACCGAACAGCTGTGCTCCGCGGTTGACCAGGTCCTGGTCCTGGGCCCACTGGCCACCCAGACCTGGTTCCTGGGCGGTGGCGCTCGCGCCGAACGCGAGGTTGATGCCGACGGCGACGGTCGCGATCGCGACGACACCCAGCACCCACCTCAGTGCTCGCAGCGAGCGGCCGGACGCGGACCGGAGTGCGTCGGCCGACACGTGCCTCACCTTTCGGGGGAGGAGCAGATTCGCAGAGGACGGGATCACACGAACGGCGTGGCCCTCGAGACGGCCGCGTGGGCGTTCCTCCGGAGCGGGCCGCAGCGTACCCGGCTCCTCTGTGCGCCCGGTGCAGCGTCGCGGTCCGCCCGGTCCGCGACGCGCCCGCCCCCCGTGGCCTCACGCGTTGCGGGAAGCGTCGGACTGGTTCGGCGCGAACGACTCGGCGAACTTGAGCAGTTCCATGGGGATGGGCAGCACCAGCGTGGAGTTCTGCTCCGCGGAGATGTCGGTCAGGGTCTGCAGCAGTCGCAGCTGCATGGCGCCGGACTCGGTCGCCAGCACGTGGGCGGCCTCGGACAGCCGCTGCGCCGCCTCGAACTCCCCCTGCGCGTGGATCACCTTCGCCCGGCGGTCGCGCTCGGCCTCGGCCTGGCGCGCCATCGCGCGCCGCATGACCTCGGGCAGCTCGACGTCCTTGACCTCGACGAGGGTCACCTTGACGCCCCAGTCGTCGGTGATCCCGTCGATGATCTGCTGCAACTGGGAGTTGATCTCGTCGCGGTTGACGAGCACCTCGTCGAGGTCGACGCCGCCGATCACCGAGCGCAGCGTGGTCTGGGCGATCTGGGAGGTGGCGTAGGCGTAGTTCTGCACCTTGACGACCGAGGCCACCGGTTCGGTCACGTTGAAGTAGGTGACGGCGTTGACCCGGACGGTCACGTTGTCCTTGGTGATGATGTCCTGCGGCGGGATGTCCATGGCGATGGTCTGCAGGTTGACCTTCACCATCTTCTCGATCACCGGGATGAGGAAGAACAGTCCGGGGCCGCGGGCGCCGGTGACCCGGCCGAGACGGAAGATGACCCCGCGCTCGTACTCGTCGACGATCCGGATCGACGACGCGACGATGAGCACGAGCAACACGAGGGCGAAGGCGATGCCGATGACGGCGCCGTCCATGGGGTCTCCTGGGTCAGTCGGTGCGGATGGGAGCGGCGGAGCCGTCGGCACGCGCGCGTGCGACGGGGACCACCACGAGGTCGAGGTTGTGCCGGTCGACGACCTCGACGGTCTGACCGTCGCGCAGCGGCGGCGCGCCGTCGAGCGGTTGCAGGCGCCAGTACGAACCGCTCACCCGAGCCCGTGGCGTGCCCGTCGCGGCGTCGCGGACGACGACCGTGCGGCCGAGCAGGTCGTCCGAGCCGGCGGCCGAGGGACGCGCCCGACTGCGCCAGACGATGCGTCCGGCGAGGATCGTGAGCGCGAGCATCAGCACCGCGGTCGGGGCGATGACCCACCAGTCCACCCCGAGGCCCGGCTGGTCCTGGAACAGGAACAACCCGCCCAGGACCAGCGCGCCGGTGCCCCCGGCGGCGCCCACCCCGACGCCGGGCATGAACAGCTCCGCGACGAACATGACGAAGGCCACCACGAGCAGGACCGCGCCGGCCCAGTTCACCGGCAGCACCGCGAGCGAGAACATCGCCAGGACGAGGGAGGCGACCCCGATGACGCCGCCGAGCCCGAGGCCCGGCGAGGCGATCTCGTAGAGGATGCCCAGCGTGCCCAGCGAGAGGAAGACGAACGCGAGGTTCGGGTCGGCCAGGATCGCCAACAGCGTCCGCGCCGTGGACATCTCGTAGTCGACCGTGGTCGCACCGGCCGTCGTGAGCGTCACCGTGCCGCGCCCGCGGACCTCGACGTCGGCGCCGTCGAGACGTCCGAGCAGGTCGTCGAGGTCGTCGGCGATCAGGTCGACGACCCCCTCCTCGAGCGCGGTCGCGGCGGTGACGGAGCGCCCGTCACGCACGGACGCCACGGCGAAGTCGACGTCGCGTCCGCGTTCCTCGGCGAGCGTCCGGGCGAAAGCGGCCGCGTTCTCGACGATCTTGTCGCCGACCTCACCGCCCTCGAGGTCGACCGGGGTGGCCGCGCCGATGGTGGTCGCCGGTGCCATCGCGGCGACGTGCCCGGCGTAGGTGATGAAGGTGCCGGCCGACCCGGCGTCGGCGCCCGCCGGGGCGACGTAGACGACCACCGGCAGCGGGGCGTCGAGGAAGGACTGGGCGATGCGGCGGGTCGCGTCGACCAGCCCGCCGGGGGTGTCGAGGAGCACGACCAGCGCCTGGTGTCCGTCCTGGGCGGCCAGCGCGACCGTGTCGGCGAGGTGCTCGGCGGTGACCGGCGTGATCGCCCCGGTGACGGTGGTGGTGGCGATCGAGGTCGGTGCCTGCGCCCGGACCGAGGTGGCGCCCAACACCGACAGCAGGCCGGCGACGAGGCAGGCGAGAGCGGCCGCGGCACGCAGCCGGGAGGCGTCGGTTCGCTCGACCCTGTTCACGTCCCGGTCGAGGGTAGTGGTCCCGGCGGCCGGTCTGGTTGGCTGTTGGTCCCGCCCTCGGACGCGCGTGTCCGGGCGATCCCCGACACCAGGAGCCCGCCGTGATCGTCGCCTTCTCCGTTGCCCCCGTCGGCCCCCAGCACGTCGGTGACGCCGTCGCCGAGTGCGTCCGGGTCGTGCGCGAGAGCGGCCTGCCCAACGAGACGAACGCGATGTTCACCAACATCGAGGGCGAGTGGGACGAGATCCAGGCGGTGCTCAAGCAGTGCATCGACGTCTGCGAGCGCTACGGGCCGCGGGTGTCGCTGGTGATGAAGCTCGACCACCACCCCGGCGCCGGGCACGAGCACTCACTCGCCTACAAGAAGGACCGCGTCGAGCGGGCGCTGCAGGACCCGACCGCCTGACGGGTCGCTCGGGGGCGCGCCGACAGCTGCGGGGGCGGACGCGCGTCCCTCTGCGCCGCTCAGCCGCGGCCGAGCGGCGCGGGAGGCAGCGATTCGCGGCGTGAGGTGATCCACGCCCCGGCGAGCACCAGCACGGTGCCGACGACGGCCAGCGGGTGGACCTGCTCGCTGCGGAACGCCACGCCGGCGGCGATCGCGACCACCGGGACGAAGTAGATCGCGACCGAGCCGCGCGGGCCGCCCACGCGTCCGACCAGCGTCGCCATCAGCACGAACGCCAGGCCGGTGCCGAGCAGACCGAGCGGCAGCATCGCGAGCGCCGCGCCGAGGTCCCAGCGTGACGGGCCGATGGCGGCGATGCCGAACGGGGCGATCACGACCAGCGCGGCGAGCTGGGCGCGGAGGAGGACCGACAGCGAGCCGTAGCGTTGCTGCAGCGGCACGGCGAGGTTCGCCGACAGCCCGTAGAGCACGACCGCGACGAACACCAGGCCGGTTCCGAGCGCCGTGGCACCGGTGCCGGTGCGGGTGGCTCCCACGGGCAGTTCCGGGAGCGAGATGGCGACGATCCCGGCGAACCCGACGGCCAGACCGACGGCTTGCGCGCGGCCTGGCAGGCGTCGCAGCAGCAGGGCCGACCACGCCGCGGTGGTCAGGGGCATCGCGGCGTTCACCATCCCGGCCACCGAGGAGTCGATCCACTGCTGCGCGACCGGGAACAGCAGCAGCGGGATACCCATCCACAGCACGCCGAGCAGCGCCACGCGGGGGAGGTCCTCGCGGGCGACCCGGGTGCGACGGGCCGCGGGCACCAGGGCCAACGACAGCGCTCCGAGTCCGACGCGCGCCAAGGCGATCAGGCCGGGTTCGAAGGCCTCGAGTCCGACGGCCATGAACAGGAACGAGGTACCCCAGATCGTCGCGATGACCGCGAGCAGACCCCATTCCGGGCCGCCGAACGCCTCGAGGTTGGTCCCCCCGGAGGTGGCCAGCATGCGCGGTCGATGCGGGGTCGACGGCGACGAGGCTGGCACGGGCGTCTCGTGAGGAAGCGGGCCGACGTTCGGTTCGCCGGACGATCCGATCAGCATACCGACGTTCCTGGCCGGCTCGACACCAGGCGACGGCTTGTCGACCGGTCGCTGTCAACGCGTCATCGCCCTGACCGTCCGGCCGGGGAACCCTCGTCCGGACGCGGGGGCCGTCCGCCTGCGGCGACCCACCCGACTTCCCGCCCGGGCGTACTCCCAGGTGGCCGGGCTCCCGGCGCCGCCGCACGGTGGACTCGTGTCGTCCACGTCCCCAACGCAGGAGCGTCCATGTCTCGTCGTGCCCGCACGCAGCCGGATCGTGCCCGCACGCAGCCGGATCGTGCCCGCACGCAGCCGGATCGTGCCCGCACGCAGCCGGATCGTGCCCGCACGCAGCCGGATGGTGCCCGCACGCAGCCGGATGGTGCCCGCACGCAGCCGGATGGTGCCCGCACGCAGCCGGATGGTGCCCGCCGCTCCCGCCGCGCTCCCGCCTCGCGTCTCGTCCAGGGGCTGACGGCCGCCGGCGCCGTGGTGGCGGCCGCGACGGCCGCGGTCGTGATCGATGCGGCGGCGGGCACCGGGGAGCGCGGCAGCGGTGAGGTGCGGACGGTGACGGTGACGCCGGGTGACCGGCTCGAACCGATCGTGACCGCGGAGGCTCCCCTCGCCGTCGAACTCGCCGAGTCCATGGAGGCGCGCACGCAACTGGTCGCGACCGCGGCGGCGGAGGTGGACGCGGTACCGGAGCCGGCGCCCGAGCCGGAGCCCGAGCCGGAGCCGGTGCCGGTGCCCGAGCCGGCGCCGGAGCCGGCAACGCCGGGCGGGGCCACCGACACGGGCGTCTGGGAGCGGATCGCGGAGTGCGAGTCGGGTGGCAACTGGAGCATCAACACTGGCAACGGCTTCTACGGCGGCCTGCAGTTCACGCTGGATTCGTGGCAGTGGGTCGGCGGCAGCGGCTACCCGCACGAGGCCTCCCGGGCGGAGCAGATCCGCCGTGGCGAGATCCTGCTCGAACGCCAGGGCTGGCAGGCGTGGCCCTCCTGCAGCCGGCAGCTCGGCCTGCGCTGACGGGGCCGGGCCGCCGACGTGCCGAGCGTCGCGTCGAGCGGCGCGTCGAGCGACGCGTCGAGCGACGACGGGTAGCTAGGGTCGCCCCGGGTGGTGGGGCCGACCTGGTCCGACCCGGACGAAGCACCGGTCGAGGACCGGACGATGACGGACGATGACCGGACGATGACCCGGTGGACGATGCCGGGGGAGAAGGAGCAACACGTGCGCGTGCGATCGATGCTGTCGTTCTCCGCGGGTGCCGCGATGGGCGCCGGCTGGATGTACCTCAAGGATCCCGAGCACGGTGGCGACCGACGCCGCGAGCTGCGTCGGGACGCGTTGCGTCGCGTGCGCTCGACCGCGCTCGGCGCGGCCGGTGACCTGCGCCGACGCGGCGAGGAACTCGCGCTGGCCGCCGTGGCCGGGTTCGAGCAGGGCCGTACCCGCGAACAGGCCGACCACGAGGCGGCCGATCGCCACCTGCGCAGCGTCGGCAGCTAGCGTCGCGGCTGCGGGTGCCGGCCGGTGTCCGCCACATCGCACGGGAGAGCGACGTTGGATCTGCGGCTGAGTGCGCGCGGCGAGGAGTTCCGGGACTCCCTGCTCGACTTCCTCGACGTCCACGTCTACCCCAACGAGGCCCGCTATGCCGCGGAGATCGAGGCGTCGGGGGAGCGCCATCACCACCCGGCGGTGTTGCGGGAGCTGCAGGACGAGGCCCGGCGACGCGGCCTGTGGAACCTGTTCCTGCCGGACCCCGAGCACGGTGCCGGCCTGTCGAACCTCGACTACGCGTACCTCGCCGAGCTCACCGGACGCTCGCCGCTGATCGCGCCCGAGGCGCTCAACTGCAACGCGCCGGACACCGGCAACATGGAGGTGCTGCACCTGTTCGGCACGCCCGAACAGCAGCAGCAGTGGTTGCACCCCCTGCTCGAGGCCGAGATCCGCTCGGCGTTCTTCATGACCGAGCCGGACGTCGCCTCGTCCGACGCCCGCAACATCCGTTCGCGCATCGAGCGCGACGGCGACGAGTACGTGCTCAACGGCCGCAAGTGGTGGTCGACCGGGGCAGCGAGTCCGCGCTGCCGGGTCGGCATCTTCATGGGCGTCACCGACCCCGACGAGCAGCCCTACCGCCAGCAGTCGATGATCCTCGTGCCGATGGACACCCCGGGCATCGAGATCGTGCGGGAACTGCCGGTGTTCGGCCACTACGACGGTCACGGGGGGCACCCCGAACTGCGCTTCACCGACGTCCGTGTCCCCGCCGGGAACCTCATCGGACAGGAGGGCGACGGGTTCCGCATCGCCCAGGAGCGGCTCGGCCCCGGCCGCATCCACCACTGCATGCGCCTGATCGGCATGGCGGAGCGGGCCTTCGACCTGATGTGCGAGCGGGCCGTCGCCCGCGAGACCTTCGGCAAGCACCTGGCCCGGCAGGGGATCGTCCAGCACTGGATCGCCCAGTCGCGGGTGCGGATCGAGCAGGCCCGTCTGCTCACCCTCGAGGCCGCCGCCCTGATGGACACCGTGGGCAACAAGGGCGCGCGCATGGAGATCTCGGCGATCAAGATCGTCGCGCCGCAGATGGCCGAGTGGGTGCTCGACAAGGCGATCCAGGTGCACGGCGGTGCCGGGTTCTCCAACGACACGCCGCTGGCCATGATGTGGGCCCACGCCCGCACGTTGCGGATGGCCGACGGGCCGGACGAGGTCCACGAGATGGCCCTCGCCCGGCGCGAGCTCAAGCGCTACCTGCCCCAGTGAGCGGCCGGTCGGCGTCGCGGCGGGCCGCGACCGTCGCCCGGACCGCTTCGGGGTGGGGGGTCAGCGGGTGCGGTCCGAAGGTGGCGGTGAACTCGTCGCCGAGCGCCACGTAGGGGCGGTCGAACTGCGGCACCTGCTCGCGGGCCTCGCGCAGTTGCCGGTCGACGAGGCCCGCCGCCCACAGCATCGCCGGCGGAACGGCCGCGAGCCGGCGTTCGACGCCGACGGCGTCGGTGACCAGCGCCGCGACCTCGCGCTGGGTGATCGGCTCGGCGGCGGGAAGGATCCAGCTGCGGCCGTCCGCCTCGGGACGCTCGACCAGCGTCGCGAACGCGGCCGCGGCGTCGGGCAGGTACGCGAACGTGTGCGGCTGGTCGGCGGCGACGAAGGCGCGAGGTCGCCGGCCGCGCAGCACCGGGTCGATCATCAGCATGCCGAGCAGGCTGTGCTGGCCGTGGGGGCCGTAGTAGTCGGAGAAGCGGCCGATGGTGACGCCGGTCCGGCCGGCGTCGTGGGCGGCGAGCAGCAGAGCGGCGACCCGGCGCCGCACGGCGGCCTTGCGCGAGGGGCCGGCCTCGGGGGAGCGGTCGGTGATCGGCGCGGCCGGTGCGCCGTAGGCGTAGAGATTGTCGACCATCACGAAGCGGGCGTCGGTCGCGACCGCGGCGTCGAGGGCGTTCCCGACCGTCGGCAGGAGGTGCGCGTGCCAGTCGGCGTAGGGCAGGTTCGCGGCCATCACCACCACCTCGGCACCGGCGCAGGCACCGCGGGCGGCGGCCGCGTCGGTGAGGTCGGCCGCCCGGACACGGGTGCCGGGCGGCACGTCGGACGCGGTGACCGAGCGGCTGACGGCGGTGACCTCGTGGCCGCGGGTGAGCAGTTCGTCGACCAGCGTGCGGCCGATGCCGCCGGTGGCGCCCAGGATGGTGACGCGCATGGGAGTGCTCCTGCCGGGGTGCCCGGCGGTCGAGGGGCGTAGCGCCCCGAAGTGCGAACGATGTTCGCGTTCCTGTGCAGTAAACGCGAACGACGTTCGCGTTGCAACCCCTGATCGCTACGCTGGCCGGCGACGGGCGCCCGGAGACGGAGATCGGAAATCCCGTGGAGTCGCGTGACCTGACCCCGCCCCCGGCACCGTCGGGGCATCGGGCCCGCCTGCGACTGCAGACCGAGCAGGCGCTGCTCGCGGCCGCGTACGCGGAGATCCGCGAACACGGGGCCGTCGCCCTGTCACTTCGCCGGGTCGCCCGCCGCGTGGGCATGAGCCCGGCGGGGCTCTACCGCTACGTCGCGTCGCGCGACGACCTGCTGACGCAGGTGATCACGGCCAGCTACCACGGGCTCGCCGATCATCTGAGTGCTGCCATCGGCGCACTGGACGAGCGCGTGCAGCCGCGGGAGGACGACGCGCCGCCGCCGCTGGTCGCCGGTCCGACGTGTGAGCTCGGCGACCGGTTGCGCGCCGTCGCGCTCGCGTACCGTGACTGGGGCGTGACCCACCCCCAGGAGTTCACGCTCGTGTTCGGCGATCCGGTGCCCGGGTACGCCGCGCCACCGGGTGGCCCGACGGTCGCCGCCATGGGACGTGTCGGCGCGGCCCTCGGCCGACCGCTGCTCGAGGCCTGGGACACCGGACGCCTGCGCATCCCCGCGGGATGGCGTGCCGCCGCCGCCGACGACGACACGGCCGGCCGCCTCGCCGGGATGGGCGTCCTCGACGGCCACGAGCTGCCACCACCGGTCGGGGCCGCCCTGCTGCTGGCCTGGGGGCGCCTGCACGGTCAGGTGAGCCTCGAGGTCTTCGGCCACCACCGATGGCTGTTCCCCGACGGCTGCGCGACGCTCTACGACGGCGAGGTCACCGCGCTGGTCGAGCAGTTGCTCGCAGCCTGAGTCGAGCAGTCGCTCGCAGCGGAAGTCGAGCAGTTGCTCGCAGCGGAGTCGAGCAGTTGCTCGTAGCGTTCGGCGGCTCAGTGTGCCCGGCGCAGCAGCAGCGTGAAACAGCTGCCCGCTCCGGGGGTGGAGACCACCTCGATGCGCCCACCCTGCACCTCGGCGTTGGCGCGGCTGACGAACAGTCCCACGCCGGTCCCGGTCGAGCGCGGGTCACGGGTGAAACGGTCGAACAGGTGCGTCAGCTGGTCGGCGGGGATTCCCGGTCCGGCGTCGACCACGGACACCCGCACCAGCTCGGGATCGTCGCCCCACCCCACCTCCACCCGGATCGGTGCGCGGGTGCCGGCGAACCGGACGGCGTTGTTGAGGAGTTCGGTGACGATGCGCTGCGTGCGTGGGAGGTCCGCCAGGGCCTGTGGGAGCCCGGGCTCGACGTCGAGAACGATCGTCGCCCGGTCGCGGAACAGCTCCGTCGCCTGTTCCACCACCTCGGTCAGCGTCAGCGGGGCGAGGTCGGCCGTCGGTTCGTGATGCTGGCTCTCGAGCAGGGCGAAGTCGAGGTACTGGCCCACCAGCCAGTCGAGGTGGCGGACCTGCCGTGTCAGCACCGCACGCAGTTGCGCGTCGGCGATGTCCGTCGGCGGGGTGGCCGCCGCCAGGCTGGCCACGCCCTGCAGCTTGGCGATGGGGGTGCGCAGCTCGTGCGAGATGCCGGCCAGGAGCGTGTCGCGGTAGCCGGCGGCGACCCGCTGGGACTCGGCGGCGACGGCGCCGCGGGCCGCGAGCCGCAGTTCGAGTTCGTCCATCACGATCGCCGCCAGGTCCTGCAGGTGCTCGAGCTCACCCGGTCGCAGGGACCGGGGCGCGACGTCGATGACGTTCAGGGTGCCCAGCCCGTGCCCGTCGGCGGTCCGCAGCGGGATCCCGACGTAGAACCGCAGCCCCAGCTCGCCGCGGACGAGGCTGTTGTCGAGCGTCCTCGGATCGAGACTGGCGTCGGTCACCACGTACGGGTCGGGCTGCAGGACGGCCGACGCGCACAGTCCCGGCTCGTGGGCGATCTCGGTCACGTCGAGGCCATGGGTGGCCGGGAACCAGATCCGGTCCTCGTCGACGATCGAGATCGTGGCGATCGGCGTGTCCGTGAGGCGGGCGGCCATGCGGGCGATGCGCTCGAACGCGCCGTCGGGCGGGATCGCCAGGGCGTCGTAGCGTCGAACGGCGGCGAGCCGTGAGGATTCGTCGATGATCGGGCTCGCTGCCACCTGTATCCGGGTGCTCTCGTCGGCGTGCCGAGCCTAGGGCGTGCTTCAGGAGCTGTACAGCGCGCGTCGTCGCCCGATGGGCCGCGCCGTCCTCGGCGTGCTCAGGTCTCGGGCGTCTGCCCGCGTTCCACCTCGGCGCGTGCCTCGGCCAACTCCGCGGCGGCACGCAGCAGGCGGGTCAGCTCTCCCTCCGTCGAGGCGGCGCGTGCCAACCCGGCGACCAGGTCGCTGAGCGCCCCCGGATCACCGACGTGCGCGAGTCGGGCCAGGTCGTTGACGAGGCTGCGCAGGTCCTGCACGAGGAACGGCAACTGTCGGACCACATACCCCAATGCCAGCAGCAGGTCACCCGGCAGCCTCACGGCCGCGACCACGGTCGGGAGCAGACCGTGCCGAGGGGTGGGCGGCGCCGGGGCGGGACCCCGCGCGTCGTCGTCGCCCACGGTCGGGCGCAGCGCTGTGGGCAGTCGCACGGTGGCCTCGTCTCGTCTCGTCGTCATGGACCTGCCGGTTCACCGTAAGGCGCTATCGCGGCACGACCCGGCCGTGCCCCGACCGTCCGTCCGCATGCGCCGCGCGGGGCTGTCGGGTCGCCGCCGGGCACGACGCGAGGTGGCGGACCACGCCTCAGGCGGCGATCAGGACGCTGGTGAGCAGGGCGAGTGCGACGCCCCCGGCCTGCGGGCGGGTGAGACGCTCGTGCAGCAGCTGCCGGGCCAGCACCAGTACCACGACCGGGTAGAGGCTGGTGAGCAGCGAGGCCAGCGACAGCAGTCCGGTACGGGTGGCGAGCAGGAACGACACGTTGGCGAGCTGGTCGGTCACGCCGCTGACCACGGCCAGCCGGCGGCCGTCGGTGGACGGCCAGGGACGGGGTCGGGCCCGCACGAGGGCCGCCAACAGCCCGATGCCGGCCAGGCGCGACCCCACGAGCGGCCACAGCCCCGAGTCGCCCGGCGTCGCGTCGAGCAGCACCAGGAACAGGCCGAACGCCGCCCCGGCGCCGGCCGCGACCAGCGGTCCGCGACTCCCCGCCGCGGCCCGGCCCGCTCCGCGTCGGTAGGCGACGAGCACGACCGCGGCCAGACCGGCCACCACCCCGGCGACGTCGCGGGGATCCAGGCGCTCGCCGGCGAGGCCGACGGCCCACAGCACCGGTACGGCGGCGCCGACCAGTGCGGCGACGGGTGAGATGACACCCATCGGCCCGAGTGCCATGCAGCGCAGGTAGAGCACCAGCCCGAGGCTGCCGAACAGTCCGGCCGCCGCCCCGTACCCGAGGGCGGCGAACGACGGTCGGCCCGCCACCAACACCAACGCCGGCACCAGCGCGAGCAGACCGGCCACCTGACCGAGCAGGGTCACCGTCAGCGCCGAGCCCCGCCGCGCGGCGAGCCCGCCGGTGTAGTCGGAGACCCCGAAGCCGAGTGCGGCACCGAGCGCGAGCAACGAACCCACGATCTGCCCTTCGCAACGGACGCGGCCGACGCGAGTCGCAGGGAGATCGGTGGCGCGGACCGGGAGGCTAGCGCGCCGCCCGCGCGCCGCTTCCCGCATCCCGGGGCCGGTGTTGTCGGTGTCGCACGGGTCGTTTAGCGTCCGTCGACGCCCCGCGAGGGGCCAGTCCGGGCCCGGGGTTCGGGGGAGGGCAGGACATGTACGCGGTACTCGAGGCGTGGTCGCCGCTGGCGGCCGAGTTGCTGTTGGTCGCCGTCGTGCTCGGCGCCGGTCTGCTGCTGCCCGCGGGACTGGCCAAGCTGCGGCGTCCCCAGGACGCCGGTGACGCGCTCGGCTGGCGCGGCGCCCGCGCCCGGTTGCTGGTGCGCACGATCGGTGCCGGCGAGCTCGGGCTGGCGGTGCTGGTGCTGGTCGTCGGCGGACGCCTGCCGCTGGTCGGCCTGGCCCTCGCCTACGGCGCCTTCACGCTCGTCGCCGCGCGGCAGTGGCGCCGTGGTGCTTCGTGTGGCTGCTTCGGGCAGGCCGCCGCGCCCGCCGGGCCGCTGCACGTCACGATCGACGCGGTGGTGACCGTCGCGGCCGCCGTGGCTGCCCTGGCGCCCAACCTGGCGTTGCTCGGGTCGCCGGCCGCCGGGTTGGGCCTCGCCGCGCTCCCGACCCTGGTCGCCGCCGTCCTGGCGTTGGTGGCCGTCGCCTCGCTCCAGCAACTGCTGGGCGCCTTGCCGGACCTGCGGGCCGCCACCCGCCGCATCACGTTGCCCGCGCCGCGGGTGGCGCCGTCCGACCCGGGCGCCGGAGGTCGCGCATGATGGTCGTGGTCGTACTCCTCGCCGTCGTCGTCGCCGTGCAGACCGTGCTGGTCGTCGGACTGCTACGCAGTCACGCCGAGATCCTGCGGCGGCTGCACGAGCTCGGTGCGGGCATCGACCCGGACCAGCCCGCCGGCGCGCCCGCGTCGTCCGGGGCGCCGACGGCGGCCGTCGCGGCGCCGGCCACGCCGGTCGACGGCCGGCTCGCCGACGACGTCGTCGGCGTCGGTCCCGACGGCGAGGTGCTCGCGTTGCGCGTGCGCGAGGTGCGCCACGACACGGTCCTGGTGTTCCTGTCGTCGACCTGCGCCGGCTGCAAGCCGTACTGGCCCGCGCTCGAGGCGCCCGACGTCCCGGGCGACACCCGGGTGGTGGTCGTCACCCGGGAGGAGCCCGACGAGGACCGCGACGCGATCGCCCGTCTGGCGCCGCCCGGCGCGACCGTGGTCATGAGCGACGCGACCTGGGACGCCCACGACGTGCCGGGCAGTCCGTACGTGGTCCACGTCGACGGCGCCACGGGCCGGGTCCGGGGCGAGGGCACGGCCGGGACCTGGCCGGCCGTGCGCCGCCTGCTGCTGCAGGGTGCGGCGGGGCGCGACAAGGCCGCGGCCGACGCCCGTCGCGAGCGCGACGCCGACCGGCACCTGCTCGCCGCGGGCATCGAGCCCGGCGACCCGAGTCTGTACCGCCGGGCCGAGCAGTTCGCGCCGGGCGACGAGGTCACCGTCGGCGGCGCGGGCGCGCCCGCGGCAGGCGACGACACCGGGACGCGACCGTGATCCCGGCACTCGGCCTGACCCTCGCGACGGTGGCGGCACTGCGCAGCTCCTGGTCTCCCTGAGGGATGTCGATGCTCTCCAGCATCTCCCCGGTCGGGGAGGCCTCACGAGGACAGCGGTGGTCGGTGACGGCCGCCGCCTACCTCGTCGCGTCGATCATCGGTGGGGCGGTGGTCTTCGGGCTGGCAGGTGCGGTCGGCCGGCTGGCGGCCTGGCTGGGCGCCGCCGCCGGCTGGGAGCTGCCGCGTCCGCTCGGGCTCGTGCTGCTCGGACTGGCCGCGGTGGGCGCCCTGCTGGTCGACGCCGGCCGGATGCCCGGCCGGCTTCCCAGCTGGCAGCGGCAGGTCGACGAGCGGTGGCTGGACGACTTCCGTGGCTGGGTGTACGGCGCCGGCTTCGGGGCCCAGCTCGGCGGCGCCGTCTTCACCCGCATCCCGACCGCTGCGACGCACCTGTTGCTGCTGCTCGCGCTGGCTTCGGGCTCGACCGCGACCGGTGCGTTGCTCGGGGCGAGCTTCGGCCTCGTGCGTGCCCTGCCGTTGCTGACCACCGCGCGGCTGCGGGACCCGGCCGGCCTGCAGCGCTACCACCGTGCGCTCGACCGGCGCAGCTCGTTGGCCCAGCGGATCACCGAGGTCACCGTCGCCGCGGTCGCGGCCGCGCTGTTCGTCGGCGCAGCCGTCTGAAGGAGGACGACATGCAACTGCGAGGTCACGGGATCCGGGCGGAGCTGCCCCGGGGGTGGGAGGGCGCGATCCGTCGCGAGCCGATGCACGTCGACGGCGAGGTGGGACCCTTCGCGGCGGCCGCGGCGGCCGCGGCGGCCGCGAAGGGGCCACCCGTCGTCCACCTCGCGACTTTCGCCCTGCCCAACGAACGGGGCGACTTCGGCTCCGGCGCCGTCGACCTGATGGCCGACGACGACGCGTTCGTGGCACTGCTGGAGTACGGCACCGAGGAGGCGGACACGCCGTTGTTCGCTGCCCAGGGACTGCCGCGGCGACTCGACCCGCGCACGTTCAGCACCCGTTCGCTGCAGCGTTCGATGCGCAACCAGGCCGGCTGGCAGCACTTCTTCACCGAAGCCGGTCGGGCGTTCTGCCTCTACGTCGTCCTCGGCGACCACGGGGACGTCAACCGGCAGGTGCGCCGCGTCGAGGCGGTCCTCGCGCAGATCTCCATCGACCCGGCGCAGCCGGGGGAGGAACGACCATGACGGCCACCTCCACGACCGGCCCGGTCGAGACGCGCGCTGCCGGCACCGACACCCCGCTGAGCGTCCGGCTCGTCGACCGGGTGGGTCGGGCGCTGGCCGGTCGCGGCCTGTCGCGCCGCCGGTTCCTGGGGCGGGTCGCCGTCGTCGGCTCGGCGATGGCGATCGACCCGATCCGCTACACGCTGCGGCCAGGGACGGCGTACGCGCAGGTCTGCGGGACCGGGGCGTCCTGCTCGAGCGGGTGGACCGCGTTCTGCTGCAGCGTCAACGACGGGGCCAACACCTGCCCGCCGGGGTCGTACGCCGCCGGGTGGTGGCGCATCGACGACTCGCCGTTCTGCATGGGACGTGCCCGCTACGTCATCGACTGCAACCGCAGCCCCTCGGCGTCCTGCAACTGCCGCTGCGCCGATGATCCCTGTGACCAGCGGCGGGTCTGCTGCAACAACTTCCGCTACGGCCAGTGCAACACGCAGGTCGCCGGGGTGACCGAGGTCGTCTGCCGGGTCGTGACCTGCATCGCGCCGTGGGAGTGGGACGCGTCCTGCAACCGCACGGTGCGGGTGGACAACCGCACCCGCAGTCACAACTCGACCTGTCTGCCGCAACGCGACGCCACCTTCATCGACCTCAGGTACCAGGACCTGGGTCTGTCCGGCTCGATCCTCGGGCGTCCCACCACGCCGGAACGGGGCGGAGCCGCGGGCGGGCGCTACCGCCGCTACGACAACGGTTCGATCCACTACCGCCAGGCCACGGGTGCACTGGCGGTGTACGGCTCGATCGACGCCGTCCACCGCGAGCTCGGCGGGGACACCTCGCCGCTGGGCTATCCCACCACCGAGGTGACCGCCGTCGGTGACGGCGCCGGCACCTCCGTGCGCTACCAGGGCGGAACCATCTACCTGCGTTCGCGCTCGGCGACCCCGCAACCGGTCGTCGGCGCCTTCGACGAACGCTTCCGCGCGCTCGGCGGCCCCCGCGGGCGCCTGGGCTACCCGATGGGCACGACCCGCACCGGCGGCGGCGTGATCGTCTCGTTCCAGCACAGCACGCTGGCGCAGGCCGCCGGCGGACCCATGGTCGAGCTGCGCCGTGACGTGGTGGAGGCGACCCGTCGCTGGCCGAGCGGGCCGGACGCGGTCGGACTGCCGGTCGCCGAGGAGACCACCTCCGGCACCGCCCGTCTGCAGCGCTTCGAGCGCGGCATCGTCACCCAGACCCGGGGCGGGACGCTGTTCCCGATCGGCGACGACCTGGCGGTGCGCTACCTCGAGGCTGGCGGCCCCGGTGGTTCCTGGGGGCGGCCGCTGCGCTCCGCGAGCAGTGTCGCCGGTGGACGCGGCCGCCGGCTCGACCTCGTCGAGGGAGCGCTGTTCACCGGCGAGGGGACGGGGGTCCGCCACCTGTCCGGCCCGGTGCTCGCCGCCTACGACGACGCCGGCGGTCCCGACGGCCGGCTCGGTCTGCCGACCAGCGACGTCGTGGCCGTCCCGGGCGGCCGACGGCGTGCGTCGTTCGAGGGTGGCGCGATCGTCGTCGGTTCCGACGGCCGCGCGCAGATCCTCGAACGACGCCCCGCACGCCGCCCGGCCGCCGTCTCGGGCACCGGACCGGACGGCACCGCGCCGCGGTCGCCCCGACGCCCCAGCGACCTGCCCTGACCGATCTGCCCTGCTGAGCCGCGCCCGCCCGCGGTGCCCCGCCGCCCGAATCGTGAGCTGAAAGGCCGTAGCCATGCCGACCCCCCGCCGCCGCACCCTGTTGCTGGTGCTGTGCCTGGCCTCCCTGGCCATCGCCGTGCCGGCCGCGGCTCACCACGTCTTCAGCGACGTGCCCTCGAGCAGCACCCATCACGACGCGATCTCCGAGCTGGCCGGCTCGGGCATCACCGCCGGGTGCGCGACCGACCCGCCGCGCTTCTGTGCCGGCAACGCGGTCAACCGCGGGCAGATGGCGGCATTCCTGACCCGCGGCCTGCCCCGCGTGAGCGCCGATCACAGCACCACCACGCTCGCCGACGGCAGCGGGGTGCCGGTCACCGTCACCGTCGAGGCGACGGGGGACCGCGGGGGCACCGGGTACGTGGTGCTGCAGGGATCGCTGACGGTGCACGCCGAGCAGGCCACCGCGTGTCCGTGTGAGGTCGAGGCGTTCGTGTTCCGGGCCCGCGACGAGGCGCAGGGACCCTCGTCCTGGTCGGTCCTGACCGGTCAGGCGGGGGCGAGCGGTGTCAGCAGCGTGTCCCTGCCGGTCACCTGGGCCGTGCCGCAGGCCTCGGGCACGACCGACGAGTACCGGGTCGCGGTGTTCGTCGACGGGGCGCCCGCCTCGGCGCGTGCGGAAGCGAGTCTGACCGCGATGACCAGCCCGTTCGGTGAGGTGCCCCAGCCCTGACCGGTAGGAGGGCGGGGCGCGCCGACTACCCTGCCCGGCTCGCGGGCCGGTAGCTCAGCTGGTCAGAGCAGGCGACTCATAATCCTTTCCGTGGGTCCTCGGCCACCTCGCGAGTTCGGCCCAAGCGCGTGAGAAATCTCACGAATCTGCGTGGCTAGCACCCCGTACGTGGCCAACCTCGGTTCGTGCGTGAACGTGCGTGACGGAGCGCCGTCGAGCGTGACCGCGGGTCCTGGTGGGTCCTGGGCGGGTCCTAGCTACCCTCCGCCTCCTGGGGCCGGTAGCTCAGCTGGTTAGAGCATGCGACTCATAATCGTTTGGCCGCGGGTTCGAGCCCCGCCCGGCCCACCCAGCCCTTGTCCACAGCTGTCGGGCAGCTCCTTCGCAGCCGCGTCAACCCCCGGGGTAGGGTCGCCGCGCTGCCGCGTCCTGCTCCCGAATCGTCAGCTACCCCGCTGCTGGAGGAAGTTCTCGTGCTCAACCTCAAGGACGATACGGACTACGTCGTCCATGCGGACAACGCCGAAGTGCTTCCGGCGTTGCCCGACGCCTCGTTCCAGCTGGTCTACATCGACCCTCCGTTCAACACGGGGAAGACGCAGCAGCGTCGCACGCTGAAGGCAACTCGGTCGGAGTCCGGCGAGCACGTGGGCTTTGGTGGGAATCGGTATGACATCTCGGAGTTGGCTCGGCGCGGCTATCTGGATGCGTACGATGACTACTTGTCCTTCATAGGTCCTCGACTTGAGGAAGCGCATCGCTTGTTGTCTCAGGATGGAACTCTCTACTTCCACATTGACTATCGGGAAGCGCACTACTGCAAGGTTCTTCTCGACAGCATCTTCGGTCGAGATGCATTCCTGAACGAAATCATCTGGGCCTACGACTACGGCGGGCGAGCCCGTGACCGGTGGCCGGCGAAGCACGACACAATCCTCGTATACGTGAAGAGCCCGAAGAATCACTACTTCGACCAAGAAGCCATCTCGCGCATTCCATACATGGCGCCGGGACTCGTCTCCAAGGAGAAGGCAGCAAGAGGAAAGCTCCCGACCGATGTCTGGTGGCACACCATCGTGCCGACGAACGGCTCGGAGAAAACCGGATACCCGAATCAGAAGCCCGAGGGCATTCTGCGACGGGTCATCCAGGCTTCAACGACGGCTGATGGGCGCGTTCTCGACTTCTTCGCGGGTAGCGGCACAACGGGCGCGGTCGCTCGCGAGCTGGGCCGACGCTTCGTCATGGTCGACTCGAATTCCGAAGCAGTCGAGGTGATGGGGCAGCGCTTGGGCTCGCGCGGCATCAGTTACGTCGACATCAACGGCGACGATGCCACGCCCTCCTCCGTCGAAGACGCCGAAGTGAGCCTTTTCTGACGGAAGCGCTACACGGCGACCGAGGCTGCGCTTGACTCCCCGGCCCACGTAACGTCGGCCTTGGAGTACTAGTGAGCCACGGGTTCCCGGAATCGTTCGCTGTCGCCAACGAGGATGCGAAACGCGAGATCATGGCTACGCGAACCGGCGCAGAGAAGTGGGTCGGTTCTCCCTTCGAGTGGATCATGTCGCTGCCTTCGCGGACACGCGGGAAGGCCGGGGAGGTCCTTGTCGAGAAGTGGTTGACGACCGTCGGACTCGCCGTAACTAGGCCGCAGAACTCCGGTCATGACCGGATTGTCAACGGGCGGAAGTTGGAGATCAAGTTCTCCACCCTGTGGGACAAGCAGAATACTTACGTATTCCAGCAACTTCGCGACCAGGACTACGAGTTCATCTTCCTCCTCGGTGCCAGCCCCAACGACGTCCACGCGTGGTGCCCACCGAAGGCGTTGGCCTTTGACCATGCAGTGCCTCAGCACGGCGGTAGTAAGGGAACTGACACCCGGTGGCTGACCTTCCCCGCGGTGTCGCCTCCCGACTGGCTTGAGCCGTACGGAGGAAGCCTTGATGACTGCGAGAGGGTCATCAAGGAGAGCTTCTAGGGGCGCCGCCGACGCCCGTAGCTGAGCATCGGGTACTTGGTCTCGAGCTTCTTGGTGTCGTAGGTCGGGCCGGCACGCTGCTGGATGCGGCTCCCGACCGGACCACCGGATGGGGCGTGCTTCGAGGGGTCTGTCCGGGTCGCCGGAGCGGCGTGCTCGGCGAGGAGGTAGGGGTGGCGCTCCGCCAGCGAGGCCATCGCCTCCGCCACTCCGACCGGCTCGCCGGCCTCGTCGGTCTCGATGGCGTCCCGGACCAGCGGGAGTACGACCTCGACGTCCGCGAAGGGGCTGTCTCGGCGAGCGGCGACCTCGCGCCGGACGGCTAGCTCGACCTGTGCGCTGCGGAGGTCGCTGTCGCGTTCCTCGACAGCGGCGGCGAGTTCGGAGGCGCGCTTGTCGGCCGCGACCATCCGTGCGTGGGTCCGTTCCAACTCTTCGGCCGGGACGAAGCCCTCCGGTGGCTCGTCCTGTTCCTCGTCGCCCTGCTCGGGTGGCGGCTCGTCGCCGGCTCCACCGGCGATGGCGTAGATGGGTCGTCCGCGGCGGGTGAGGCCGAGGACCGTCGCGCGCGCGGTGATGTTCGGGCTCGTTTACAGCGTCATCCCCTCAACTACCGCGACGAGCAGGGCACTGACGAGGAGGTACAGCGTCAGAACCGGGTAGCGCTTCACGGTTGCGCCCCAACGGGTTCGTCGACGAGCGCCCAGACGTAGGGCCATCTGCCTTCCTCCTCGAAGCCCTCGATGGGGCCCATCAGGCGCAGGTGGGAGCCGGCTCGATGCGCCAGGTTGTCGATACTGAGAGCGGCCTCGACGGTCGACGTCGACCACAGTTCGGCCATCCGGCTCGCGAGGCCGCGGTTGGAGGGGAAGCGACCGGAGGTGAGGACCGTCAAGCCGACCATCGTCTCGACGAACCGGAGCGGGTCGTGCTCTCGGTCCGGGTAGCGCAGGTCGGTCGTCTCGATGCTGCCGTCACGGCGGTAGGTGCGGGTGACGGTCCGGTAGATGTCCTCGGCCTTGCTCATGGGCGTTCCTCCTCGATGTCCACGACGAGGCGGAGCGTCGAGCGTCCATCCCGGTCGAGTGCGGCTTGCTCCAACAGGTCGAGTCGGTCGGCGGCCTCGTGCTCGGTCAGCTCGTAGGTCGACATGAGGTAGGCGGTCGCGTCGAATCGGTCGGGCCAGTCGCCGCGCTCGCGCTGGTAGTCGAGGAGCGCCATCGAGGTCGCGGCGACCTGGAGTGAACGGACGTCGTCCCGGCCCTCGGCGAACCGCCAGAACTGGAGCCGGTCGGCGATGACCTCGCTCACGTCCGAATCGACCGCGAGCGTCCCATCCTCCGCTACGAGCACGTCGCCTCGGTCGAGTGCCGCTCGGATGCGCGAGTCCGCATTGGCCAGCTCGACGGTCTCCCACTCGGCGAGCCTTGCGCGCGCGGAGGCCACGGTCGGAGCGCGGCCATCGCTGGCGAGGGAGTACACGACTTCGGCGGCCAACGTGTCGGTCGGGCCGCCGATGCGCTCCTCGAATGCTTAGTCGATGGAGGCGAGCGGGAGGGGTGACATCGTGGCCTCCTAGAAGGTGAACGCAGGCATCAGCTTGGGGTAGCGCCGGAACACACCGTCGAGCCACGCGTCCGGGTCGTCCTCGACCGTCTCGACGCCGTCCAGCTCGCGGACGGTCTCGGAGTAGGCGTTGTCGACTTGGGTGCGGCGGGCTTCGAGGGCTTGGAGCTGCTCGGCGTAGTCCGCAGCAGAGATCAACCCACCAGCGCCCTCGGCTTCGAGCGCGTCGAGTTCGTCCCGCACTTGGCAGGCCTCAACGAGCAGCGTCGCTCGGCGCTCCTCGACGGTCGCGAGGTTCGAGGCGAGGAAGTTGTCGGCGTACCGGCGAGCCTGCCGCTGGGCGGTCTTCAGCTCGTCCTCCAGTCGTCGGTACATCTCGGGGTTGAGGGATGGGGCCAGGTCGGCGAGGGCTTGGCGCGCCTCGGTGAGCGTTCGGTTCGGCATGGTCTACCTCCGGGACGGGACGCGGCTTCGTCGTCGCTCGTCGCGACGTCGCTCGCGTTCCTCAAGGTCCGCCAGCCGGTCCTCGGCACGGAGCCGAGCCAACGCGGCCTCTCGTCGAGCACCGTCGACAGCGGTCAGCCGTCGCCCGCACTTGGTCAGTCTTCGCGCCCATCGTTCTCCTCGCTGTTGAGCCCGCGCTCGATGAGGGTTCGGACGAGCGCCGAGAGGGTTGTGTCGCGCTGCTGAGCGACGGTCTCCAGTCGCTCCCGGAGGCTCGGCCGAACCTGCACACGTAGCTCCGACGTGAGGATTGCTCGCGGTCCCACCACGCTCTCCTCAGCCTCGGCGCGGACTCTTTCTCCGACCGTACGCCCTCCTGCCACTTGCCGTAAACAGGCCCATCTCTTGCGAATCTTGAGGCTTTGGCGTGACAGCGCGTGCCGACGCGGGACGCTTCCCTTTGGTGCGGCGGCGCGCTACCGTCGCGTCACGCCTACCGCACGAGGTTAGCGCTTCACCGGCTCGTCGAGCCGGTCCCGCACTCGCGGAGTCGCGTTCGCGGCAACCCATAGACCAGAGATCAGACGTCCTGAATCCCTGCTCTGTGGAGAGGCCCGAACGTGCCAGACGACGAAGCCAAGAACCCCGACCCGCTACTGAACTCGGCCGACGCGGCGGCCTACCTCGGCGTGACTGAGGCGTGGGTCCGTCGAGCCCGCTGCAACAAGAAGCTCGATTGCGTGAAGGTCGGGCACCACACCCGCTACCGCCGCAGCGTCCTCGACGCATTCATCGAAGCCAACACCGACGTCGCGGGCTCGCGATGACGGCCAACAGCAAGCCCCCTCGCAAGCGAGGGGGCCAGCCAAGCTCTGCCCGAGCTAACGGTCGCCGACTCGTTGCCGTCCCGGACGACGAGGACGAGCAGGCTTGGGACGAGTTCGACGATGACGCGGCCGTCTACCCGTATGTGGATGCGGCGGGTGAGCTGCTGTTCGAGGTCGTCCGAGAGCCTGACAAGCGGTTCCGTCAGCGACGCCCGGATGGGAAGGGCGGTTCGGTCTGGAAGCTCGGGGACGTCGAGCGTGTCGCGTATCGGCTGCCACGGGTACTTGAAGCCGTCGCCAACGGGGAGCGCATCCACGTCTGCGAGGGCGAGAAGGACGTTGGGGCACTGGAGGAGGCCGGCGAGGTGGCGACGTGCAACCCCGGCGGCGCTGGGAAGAACCTCGCAACGCTCGATGTGCTCCGCGGCGCGGCGGAGGTCTGGGTCTGGCAAGACCGCGACGATGTCGGCCGTTCCCATGCCGCCAAGGTCGTAGCGAGGCTGGCCGATCACGTCGCCTCCATCCGCGTCGTCGAGGCAGCACAAGGCAAGGACGCGGCGGACCACCTCGCGGCTGGGTACGGAGTCGAGGGCGCGGTCGAGGTCAAGGTCAAGGCTCAACCCGAAGCGTCGCCGTACGAGTCCCCGGACCGAAGGCTCCAGGCCGTGGTCGGGGCGCTCAAGGCGCAGCAGACCGACGTCCACCAGTGGGAAGCGCGCTGTCCAGGCCACGACGACCGCAACCCATCCCTCTCCATCACGCTGGGCGAGGACGGCTACCCGAAGCTCCACTGCCACGCCGGTTGCACCGAGGACGACGGATGGCCTGGCTTCCGCACGCTGCTGTTGGAGACCGTGGGCGTCCCTTCGTGGGCACTCGGCAAGGCCGACGAGGACGCCGTCGAGGTCGAGCTCAAGCGGTTGCTCGGCGAGCTTGACGAAGCCGACCGGGACCACATCGGTCGGATGCTCACCAAGGAGCAGCTTCACGCGCTCGAACCGCCGGACTGGCTCGTCGACGGCTACCTGCCGCGCGTCGGCGTGGCAGTCCTCTACGGCCAACCCGGAATCGGCAAGACCCTCGAACTCATCGCCATCAGCGAGTCGGTCGCTCGCGGTGCTGCCTGGCATGGGCGACCGACGCGGCAGGGCGCGGTTGTGTTCTACGAAGGGGAAGGGCTCGCGGAGTTCGGACCTCGCATCCGTGCCTACGAGGCCAAGCATGCTCACGATGGCGACGAAGCGCCGATGCTGTTCGACGCCGAGGGCATCGACTTGACCTCGTTGCCGTCGCTAGCTGCGACGGTCAGGACCGTTCGCAGGCTCGCCAAGGACTCCCCGTACCCGGTTCGGCTGCTCGTGGTTGAGCCGCTCATCGAGAACAT
Source organism: Egicoccus halophilus (assembly GCF_004300825.1). Taxonomy (NCBI): domain Bacteria; kingdom Bacillati; phylum Actinomycetota; class Nitriliruptoria; order Egicoccales; family Egicoccaceae; genus Egicoccus; species Egicoccus halophilus. The sequence continues at coordinate 2,782,194 of NZ_CP036250.1, read as the reverse complement.
GAGCGGCGACGAGAACGCCGAGGGGATGGACGCGGCCAGCCGCGGCCTACGCGCATTGGCGCGGGCACTCGACCTCTGTGTGCTCGTCGGCCACCACACGAACGCCTCCGGTGAGCGAGCCCGAGGCAACGACAAGCTCCGCGCGCGGGTCCATTCGATGTTCCGGATGGAGCCGCTGGGGACGGCCTCGAACGCTCGCGCCATCGTTGCCGAGAAGCAGAGGAACGGTCCGCTCTTGGCGCTGGAGGTACTGATGGTCGAGGCGGCCGGGTCGGTCGTCTTCCAACACGTCCGCGAGGTCAGTTCAGACGAGTTCGTGAGCCAACGAGACGAGCGCCGCGAGCAGGCGCAGCAGATGAAGCGTGCTGCTCGCAAGGAGGCCGACCGGTCGAAGGCGCGCGAGCTGCTGTCCGCGGCGATCACCGACAACCCCGGCGCCAGCCAGAAGAAGGTCGTGTCGGCATGCAAGAGCAAGGGCATCGGGACGGGCGCGCTCGAGGATGAGCTGGAGGCCATGCGACAGGACGGAGCTGTCCGAGTGGAGACCGGCCCGGGAACGATGAAGAGGCACTTCCCGACGGTGCGGGAGCGGGCGGCGATGACGGTGGCTAGGCGAACGCAGATGCCCGACCCGCCCGACCCCGGGTCGACCCCGGGTCGGGGCCGTCGCCCACGACGAAGAACTTCCAACCTGAGTTGAGGAGAAGGCTGATTGGACCTCCCCCCTGCAGCCGGACACCCTGGATGACAGGATGTCCGCATGGGACACGACAACGAACGACGACAACCAAGACCGCGCCGCAAGTTCTCCGACGAGTTCAAGCGCGACGCGGTCGACCTGGTGCTCACGACCGGCCGCCCGGTCGCGGAGGTCGCCGCGGAGCTGGGGGTGTATGACTCCACGCTGGGCAACTGGGTGCGTCGCCACCAGGATGAACAGGTCGCCGGCAGCGGCATCGCACCTGACGAGCGCGCCAGGTTGAAGGAGCTCGAGGCGGAGAACGCCAAGCTTCGGATGGAGCGTGATTTGCTCAAACGAACCGTGGCCTTCTGGGTGAAGGAGTCACCGCAGTGACGCGCTATCGCTGCGTGGCCGCCCGGAAGGCCGAAGGGTTCACGTCAACGCTGCCTGCGCCGCCGCCGGTGTGTCGCGATCGGCGTTCTATGCCTGGCTCGAGCGCGGCGAGGGGCCGACCGAGGCGGAGTGGGACGAAGCGCGGCTGATCAACGAGATCCGTGATCTGCACGCCGCCTCGGACGGGACCTACGGCGAGCCGCGCATGACGGCGGAGCTCGTCGAGAAGGGGTGGGTGCTCAACCGCAAGCGCACCGCCCGGCTGATGCGCCAGGAACGGCTGCAGGGCCATCGTCCCCGGCGTCGTCGGTCGTTGACCAAAGCGGATGAGGCCGCGCCGGCGATCGAGGATCTGGTCGGCCGTAGGTTCCAGCCGCAACTGCTCGACACCGTCTGGGCCGGTGACATCACCTACGTCCGCACCGGTCAGGGATGGCTGTACCTGGCCACCGTGATCGACTGGCATCCCGGCGGCTGATCGGCTGGTCCATGGGTGACCGCCACGACGCGACGCTGGTCGTCGATGCGCTCGAGATGGCGGTCGCCGCCCGTGGGCGACGCAAGATGGACGGCACGATCTTTCATCACGACCGCGGCTCGGAGTACACCTCCGAGACGTTTCGAACCGCGTGCCGCGACCTGGGTGTCACCCAGTCGTGCGGGCGGACCGGCTCGTGCCTCGATAACGCGGTTGCTGAGAGCTTCTTCGCGACGTTGAAGGTTGAGCTCATCCACCGGCTGCACCTACCGACCCGAGCCGCCGCCCGCCGGGCGATCTTTGTCTGGGTCCATCGCTACAACCATCGACGGCGGCACTCCACGATCGGGATGATCCCGCCAGCCCTCTACGAACAGCACCAACGGCAGACCCAGTCGCTACCGTCGACGGTGGCCGCATATGCCGGTGTCCGGCCCGCGGGGGGAAGTCCAGATGACCGGAGGGGAATGCTGATGGCGAGTGGCGGGAAGCGAATCCATGTGGGCGGCGTCAACGCCGCCATCTTGAAGGGGGAGGAGGACGTGGGGGAGTGGGACGAGGAGGAGCTGTGGCGGGGGAGGCGGCGAGACACGGCGGGGACGTTCCGCGGCCGGCCGCCGACCGTCGTCCCCTTCGAGGTCCACCAGGAGTTGAACCGACGGAAGCTCGACGAGGCGCTGGAGGTCTGTCGGTCCTCGGTCGTCGACGCCGTGAAGCTCTGGCAGGAGTTGGTCGCGGACCACGAGGCCGACATGAAGTACCGGCTGGAGGCCGCGCGGCAGATTGCGGACCGGGTCCTCGGCAAGCCGGTCGACCGGACGCAAGTCGAGGTCTCCCTCCGCCCTGAGCCGTGGCGCGAGGCCATCGAGGTCGCCGTTGTCGGGTCGATGGCCGACGTCATCGACGTCGAGCCGGAGGACGACTGGCCGGAGTGGGACGAGGCCGAGTGAGCCTCCCCGTGGCTCCGTCTCACACCTCGCGCGAGATCACGGCTCGCCGGTACCTCGGGGTCCGCGGGGAGGCTCCGTGGCTTAGGTGTGAGCCTCGCCGCTCGGTGGAAAGCGTTCTCAGAACCCGTACGGGAATCCTCCGTTTCGCCTAAGCTTCGTCAGGTGGTTGCGGATGCAACGACCGGGACGGAGCAGAGATGAACACGGGAACCGACCGGACGCGAAACCACGACGCCGAGCTACGAGTAGAAGCTGAACGCGAAGCCATTGAGGCCGAACTTGGCCGATTCGAGGTCGCGGTTGACGAGGAAGGCCGCTGCGTCCTGACCGCGACGGAGACGGGTTGGCAGTTCGAGGCGCGCTTCGCGACGCCTCACGCGGACGCCAGCCTCATCATCGAGGAGGTGGACGCATGAACGCTCTCGACCTCTGCAACTGCTGCGACGTCGAGCCCGTCCGACCGGGCTCGGCCGCCGGGTACTGCGAAGGCTGCGAGCGTGCGGCTCGCACTGGCTCGCCCTGCTGGCACGAGGAGGTGGCCTCGTGAGGGTCCTTGGCTACCCGCGTGTCTCGACCGACGAGCAGGCCCGCTCCGGGCTCGGCCTCGTCGCCCAGCGCGCCTCCATCGAAGCTGAAGCCGCTCGACGTGGCTGGACCGTCGACTACGCCACCGACGATGGCATCTCGGGCTCGGTCCCTCCCGCGGACCGACCGGCGCTCGGCGCGACCCTCGACCGCCTCGACCGCGGTGACGTCCTCATCGCGGCCAAGCTCGACCGCATCGGCCGTTCCGCGCTCGACGTCCTCGCGCTCGCCGCTCGGGCCGACGAGGAGGGATGGGACCTGGTCGTGCTCGACCTTGGCCTCGACACCTCGACCCCGGTCGGGCGGTTCGTCCTCACGATGCTGGCCGGGGTGGCTGAGCTTGAGCGAGGGCTCATCGCGGCTCGGACCCGCGACGCGCTCGCAGCCGCGAAGGCGCGCGGGACCCGGCTCGGTCGCCCCGTCGAGACACCCGAGACCATCCGCCTCACCATCGCCCACCTCCGACGCGAGGGGTGGTCGCTCCGAGCCATCGCCGACCACCTGACCGCCGAGGGCGTCCCGACCGCCCGCGGTGGCGCTCGGTGGTATCCGGCCAGCGTCTCTGGCGTCCTCCGGTCGCTCGCGCTCGACGCCGAGGCCGAGACGGCGCGGGAGGTCGCGTGATGCCGGAGACGAGGGTGCCGAGAACATCTGGCGCCGGGACCTCGCGGGAGGCCGGACCGCCTACAAGGTCCGGTACCGCGACGAGCGAGGGGAGCGGCGCAGCAAGAGCTTCGAGCGCTTCGAGGATGCGCGTCGGTTCCTGACCGAGACCCGCGCCTCGGTCCAGCGAGGGGAGTGGGTCGACCCGCGGATGGCGGAGACGACGCTCAAGGAGTTCGGGGACCGTTGGCTCGACGCGAAGCGACGGCTCAAGCCGAAGACGCGGGACGGGTACCTCGTGCTGCTGCGAGCCCGCATCTACCCAGCCTTCGGCGATCATCCCCTCGGTCGCATCGACCGGCTCTCGGTGGAGCGTTGGGTGGGCGGGATGGTCGAGGAGGGCTTGTCCCCGACGCACATCCGACACTGCGCCCGACTCCTCCGCGCCATCCTCGACGCGGCCGTCGATGACCGGTACCTCACGCGGAACCCGGCGGTCCGGGTCGAGCTACCGAAGATGGTCCGGCCGGAACACCGCTTCCTCGACGCGAGCGAGGTCGCCCGGCTGGCGGAGGCGATGCGACCGGAGCACCGGGCGCTGGTCCTCGTGATGGCCTACGGCGGGCTCCGGTACGGCGAGGCCGCCGCGCTCCGCTGCCGACACGTCGACTTCCTCCGCCGACGCATCCTCGTGACCGACGCGATGGCGAACGTGTCCGGGCGGGTCATCTTCCACGACACGAAGACCGGCAGGGGACGGACGGTCTCGCTGCCCTCCTTCGTGGTCGAGGAGCTGGCCGCTCACTACGAACGGTCCGGGCTGGGCTCCGACCCCGACGCGCTCGTCTTCGTGGCTCCGATGGGCGGTCCGCTCATCTACGGCAACTTCCGGCGCAACTCCTGGAACCCCGCGAGGAAGCTCGCCGGGCTCGACGACGTCACCCCGCACCACCTCCGACACTCATGCGCCAGCATCCTCCGAGCGATGGGCGCGGACGCGAAGGCCATCCAGAGCCAGCTCGGGCACAGCTCCATCCAGGTCACGCTCGACGTCTACACCCACCTGTTCGAAGGCGACCTCGACGACGTCATGGGGAAGCTCGACACCGCCCACCGGGAGGTAGGCGGTGCCGAGCTTCGAGAGGTGAAGTAGGAGTAGCCTGCGAAGAGGCGTAGCACTCGCCATAGGCCAAGGTTGCTTGGCGGTTCGCGAAAGCCGCGAGTGCTACGCCTCCTCTTCGCATCGGGCCTACTCCTGGGGCGAGCCCGCCATCAGCGCCGGCTGCTCCTCCATCACGAGGCTCTGGAGGTAGGCGGTCAGCCGCTTCACATCGGGACCCGTGAGCCCCTTCGTGGGCAGGTAGAGCTGAGCCTGCACCCCGCCTTGGAGCGGGAAGGGGTAGCGCGTCAGACCTTCGGGCACCTGCTCGTCACGGCCGCCCATCTCCGGCTCAGTCACCTTCGACTGCTGCTGGGCCTGGGTCTCGCTCTCCTTCTTCTTGTCGGCCTTGCCCGACCGCGGAGCCCTCGTGTTGGTCCGGAGGGACTGTGCCCAGGCGGTCTGGTCCTTGTTGAAGAGCGTGTAGCTCTCGATGGCCTTCGTGAAGCGGCCCTCGTAGGTCTCCATGCTCTTGGGCGTGACGTCGAACTTCGCCTTGTTGCGGAACCGGAGGAAGAGGTCGGCCTCGTCCAGGTCCTTCACGGACTGGCTGGGCCACTCCTCGCCGTACACGTACTCGAAGACGCGCTTGACCGCGCTGCCTCGCGCGGCGGCCGTGGACGCGTTCATCCGGCCTTCCTTCCCGGCCCACTCGTGGAAGTCCACGACGTGGCCGGCGGACCACTCCTCGAACTCGCTGTTCATCGCGTCGCTCCTTGTGGCTGACGCTCACCGCCACCCTGGCGGCACCTGAGTTGACCACATGGTTCTGTCGTCCGCCACAGACGAATTCGCTCAGCACACCTCGCGAGCTAGCGTCGAGTCGCGCTAGACAGGAAAGATTCTTCGCCTAAGCACACCGCAAAGCTGTAACTACGCCGCTAGCGGGAATCTAGGTTCCCATCTCGTCAAGACGCCTTGACGCCTAGGGGTGTGCGCTGGCGAGACCAAGAGCGCGCGCCTTCCGAACACAGCGCCACGATTCGAGGCCCGTCGGGAGGTCGCAGGGACCCACCCGGGACCCAGGCCACTTCCCCGAACCCGAAAGCGACCAGGGCCGACGTGAGACGGCCTACTCGTCTCATAATCGTTTGGTCGCGGGTTCGAGCCCCGCCCGGCCCACGCGCGCTCATCGCGTCTCGCGTTCTGTCGATCGGACGCGCCTTGTGGTCACAACGGGCTGCCCCTATGCTGCGCTCATAATTTGTTGCCGCGCCATACTAATAGGGAGCGGACCGGCTCGGGAGGCCGGTCCTCGCGGCGACAGGGGAGCTTCGCCATGCGTAGAACACGTACTCCGAGACGTTCGACCGTCGCGCTGTCGCTCGCGGCGGCACTCGCGGCGACGGCCCTGGCACCCACCGCCGGGCTCGCCGACGACACCGCCCGACCCGCCAGCGCGACCGACACCCTGCGCGGGGTCGCGCCGCTCGACCTCGAGGTCGGGGTCGCGGTCGCCGGGGGCGGCCACCACCTCGAGATGCCCTACCCGGACCCGTTCCCCAACGACGTGGTCTACCGGTCGCACCTGGCCCGCGAGTTCAGCTCGTTGACGCCCGAGAACCACCTCAAGTGGGAGTTCGTCCATCCGGAACAGGGGACCTACAACCTCGCTCCCGCCGAGGCGATCGTCGAGTTCGCCGAGGCCAACGGCCAGGTCGTGCGCGGCCACACGCTGCTGTGGCACAGCCAGAACCCGCTGTGGCTCGAGGAGGGCGACTTCACGCCCGACGAGCTGCGCGGGATCCTGCGCGAGCACATCCTCACCGTCGTGGGGCACTTCGCGGGCCGCATCCAGCAGTGGGACGTGGCCAACGAGATCTTCACCGGCGAGGGCGAGTTCCGCGAGGAGAACATCTGGATCCGCAACCTCGGTCCCGGCATCATCGCCGACGCGTTCCGCTGGGCGCACGAGGCCGACCCGGACGCGCTGCTGTTCTTCAACGACTACAGCGTCGAGTCCATCAACGCCAAGAGCACGGCCTACTACGAGCTCGCCCAGCAGCTGCTCGACGAGGGCGTCCCGGTCGACGGCTTCGGGGCGCAGGGGCACCTCGGCATCCAGTGGGGCTTCCCCGGTGACCTGCAGGCGAACCTGGAGCGCTTCGACGCGCTCGGCCTCGAGACGGCCATCACCGAGGTCGACGTCCGCATGGTGCTCGACGACACCGGTCGCCCGACGCCGGCACAACTGGCCCGTCAGGCCGACGACTACCGGCGCACGCTGCAGGCGTGTCTGAACGTGGAGGGCTGCCGTTCCTACACCATCTGGGGTTGGTCGGACCGCTACTCGTGGGTCCCGGTGTTCTTCCCCGACCAGGGCGCCGCGACGGTGACCTTCGAGGACTTCAGCCGCAAGCCGGCCTACTACGCCCTGCACCGCACGCTGCTCGACAGCCTGCCGGGCTATCCCGACGTCCCGGCCGGTGCGCACGAAGCCAACATCCGTGCGCTCAGCCGCGACGGGATCGTGGCCGGGTTCCGGGACGGCACGTTCCGTCCGGCGTCCTCGCTCACGCGTGGACAGTTGGCGACGCTTCTCGCCCAGGCAGCGGGGCTCGACACGACCGGTACCACCACCCGGTTCACCGACGTGGCCGGCACCCAGCACGAGGGTGCCATCGCGGCACTGGTCGCCGCCGGCGTCGTCGACGGGTACCGCGACCACACCTTCCGTCCGGGCGCGACGATCAACCGAGCGCAGCTGGCGACCATGCTGGCGAACTGGCTCGAGCTCGACGACGTCGACACGGGTCCGTTCACGGACCTGACGCCGACCCACGCGGGGGCCATCAACGCCCTGTACGGCGCGAACGTCGTCTTCGGCACCACCGCGACCACCTTCTCGCCGAACCAGCCGGTTCGTCGCGACCAGGCGGCGTCGCTGGTGAGTCGGGCACGCGTGCTCACCGACTGAGTCCGGGGGTCCCGGCACCCGGCGGGCGGGCCGGGGGAGCGTCCACGGACGCGTCCCCGGCCCGTTGCCGTGCGGTCAGCCCCGGTGCGGTCCGCTCCGCATCACGCGGCGTAGCGTGCGCGGGGAACGTCGCCACCGCAGCTGCCGCTTCGTCCAGGAGGACGCATGGACCCCGTCGTCGCCGCCCTCGCCCTGCTCGTGATGCTCGTCGGCCTGGTCGGCGTGGTCGTCCCGGTCCTGCCGGGCCTGCTGCTGGTGTGGCTCGCCGGTGCGGGCAGTGCCCTGCTGGTCGCCACCGACACCGCGGGGTGGACGATCGCGGCCATCCTCACCGTGCTGTTCGCCATCGGCACCGGGGCCACGATCTGGTTGCCGGCGCGCTCCGGACGCCGCGGCGGCGTGCCGATGCGCTCGCTCGGACTGGCCGCGCTCGGCGCCGTCGTCGGGTTCTTCGTCATCCCCGTGCTGGGGTTCCTGATCGGCGCCGCGGCCGGGCTGCTGGTGGCCGAGTTCCAGCGACTGGGGGACTGGGAACCGGCATGGCGCTCGGTCGGGTCGGTCGTACGCGCCTACGGCATCGGTGTGGTCGTGGAGCTCGTCGTCGGACTCACCATGATCGCGGTGTGGGGCGTGGCGGCGTTCGTGCGCTGACGCGTCACCCGGCGGTCAACGCCCGGAGGTCAGCACGTCCTCGAGGCGCTGGAGCGAGACCTCGTTGCGCTGCCGGATCGACGGTCCGAGGACGAACGACGGGAGGAAGCGTCCGGGGCCGGAGATCGGGAACTCCACCATGCGCACACGCGTGCCGCCGGGGACCTCCTCGAGGTGCAGCTCCACCGTCGCGCGGCCCAGCGGGCGACCACGGGCCTCCAGTACGAGCTGCTCGTCGGGGACCATCGTCACGACACTGGTCGAGTCCTTCAGCCGCAACGGGAACGCCCCGACCACGTGGTGGAAGGTCGATCCCTCCTGCGGCCAGTCACCCTCGACCGCGCGGATGCGCTGGGCACCGACGACCCAACGCGGATAGTTCTCCGGGCGCGACAGCGCCTCGAACACGGCGTCGCGTGACGCGGGGATGATGCGAACGACCTCGGGCACGGACCGGCCTTTGTGTGCGGGAGCGTGCACGGTGCCCGGTCGGCGGGCCGCCGGGACGCGGCCGTTCGGGTGCCGCGGCGTCCGGACGGCCCGGCACCGCCGCCGTCCGGCCACCTCGGCCGGGTGCCCTCTCAGCCCATGTGGGGGTAGCGCGGGTCCACCGGGGACACCCACGTCTCCTTGATGACCCGCGGTGACACCCACCGCTGCAGGTTGAGCACCGACCCAGCCTTGTCGTTGGTGCCCGAGCGGCGCGCGCCACCGAACGGCTGGCGTCCGACGATCGACCCGGTCGGCTTGTCGTTGACGTAGAAGTTGCCGGCGGTGTCGCGCAGCGCGTCGGTCGCCCGGGCCACCGCCCGCCGGTCGTCGGCGAAGATCGACCCGGTCAGCGCGTACGGGGCCGCCTGGTCCACCTCGCCGAGCACGGTGTCGAAGTCGGCGTCGTCGTAGACGTGCACGGTGAGGATCGGGCCGAACAACTCCTCGGTCATCGTGCTGGCGCGCGGGTCGTCGGTGACCAGCACCGTGGGCGGCACGAACCACCCGTCGGCGTCGTCGGGGTCGCCACCGACGAGGACCTCGGCGCCGGCGTGTGCCGCCTGGTCGATGGCGTCGCGGTGGCGGGCCCACGCGCGCCCGTCGATCACCGCCCCCATGAACGTCGACAGGTCCTCGCCGACGTCGCCCATCGTCAGCGACGAGGCGAGGTCGGCCAGCGGATCGCGGACGTGCTGCCAGACCGAGCGCGGCACGTAGGCCCGCGACGCGGCCGAGCACTTCTGCCCCTGGTACTCGAACGCTCCGCGTCCGAGCGCGACGACCAGTCGGTCGACGTCCGCCGACGGGTGCGCCACCACGAAGTCCTTGCCGCCCGACTCGCCGACGATGCGGGGGAAGGCACGGAACCGGTCGATGTTCTCCCCGACCTTGCGGAACAGCCCCGAGAGCACCGCCGCGGAGCCGGTGAAGTGCAGCCCGCCGAGGTGCGGTGACGCGGTGGCGACGTCGACGGCCTGCGCGCCGTCACCGTGCACGAGGTTGATCACCCCGTCGGGCAGACCGGCGGCCTGCAGCAGGCGCATCAGGTGGTGTGCCGACAGTGCCTGCTTCTCCGAGGGCTTCCACACCACCGTGTTGCCCATCAGCGCCGGTGCGGTGGGCAGGTTGCCGGCGATGGCGGTGAAGTTGAACGGTGTGACGGCCAGCACGAAGCCTTCGAGCGGCCGGTGGTCGGTGCGGTTCCACTCCCCGGCGACCGACTGTGGCTGCTCGTCGTACACGCGCTGGGCGAAGGCGACGTTGAACCGCAGGAAGTCGATCAGCTCGCACGCGGCGTCGATCTCGGCCTGCAGCACCGACTTCGACTGGTGGAGGACCGTGGCGGCGTTGAGGGTGTCGCGCCACGGTCCGGCGAGCAGCTCGGCCGCGCGCAGGAAGATGGCGCAGCGATGCTCGAATGGCGTCCGCGACCAGTCGTGCTTGGCGGCCAGGGCCGCCTCGATGGCCTGCTGCACCTCGTCGCGGCCCGCCGCGTGCACGTCGGCGAGCTCGAGGTCGTGACGGTGCGGTGCGCGGGCCACGAACGTGTCGCCGGTGGTGACGTCGCGCCCGTCGATGACGTTGGGCGCCTCGACGCGTTCGCCGCTCATGGTGCGCAGGCGCTGTTCGAGCGAGGCGCGCTCCGGGCTGCTGGGGGCGTAGTCCCGTACGGGTTCGTTGACGGGTTCGGGGACGCGGAAGCGGCCGTCGCTCATGACTGGTCTCCACTCGTCAAGGCACGTAGGAAGAACGCGAGGTTGGCCGGCCGTTCCGCGAGCCGGCGCACGACGTAGGGGAACCACTCGGTCCCGTAGGGAACGTAGACACACAGCCGGTAGCCGTCGCCCACCAACGTTCGCTGCAGGTCGTCGCGGACGCCGTAGAGCATCTGGAACTCGTAGCTGTCCCGTGCGCGTCCGAGCACCGCGGCCTCGCGCTTGATGGCGGCCACCAGCCGGTGGTCGTGGGTCGCGAAGCGGGGGTAGGTGGCCTCGCGCAGCAGGTAGCGGGCGGCCTCGAGATAGGCCCGGTCGACCTCGACCCGACGCTGCCAGGCGACGTGAGCGGGTTCGGCGTAGGCCCCCTTGCACAACCGGATGCCGGCCCCGAGGCGGGTGAGACGACGTACGTCCTCGGGCGTGCGATGCAGGGCCGACTGCAGGGCGCAGCCGACGTTGGTCGCCCCGTCGGCATGGGCCTGCTCGACCAGGCGGACCGTCGCCTCGGTGACCGTGTGGTCCTCCATGTCCAGGGTCACGTGCGCGTCCGCCTCGGCGGCGCGGGCGGCGAGGTCGGCCACCCGGGCCTTGCAACCCGGCCGATCGAGCAGCAGGCCGAGCTGGGTCGGCTTGACGCTGATGCCGGCCGGCAGCTGTTCCTCGGCGCTGCGCGCGAGCAGATCGCGGTAGGCGCCGGCGGCCGCGTCGGCGTCCTGCTCGTCGGTGACGTACTCACCCACGTGGTCGAGCGTCAGCGTCGCCCCGACGGCGGCGAGTTCGGTGGCGGCCCGGAGACCGTCCTCGAGCGTGTCGCCGGCGACGAACCGGTCGACGAGCGGACGCACGAGCGGACTGGTCGCGGCCAGCTCGGCGAGCCGGGGGTCACCGGCCGCGCGCGAGAGCAACCATCGCAGCATGGGGTCTCCTGGTGCCGGTCGGATTCGGTGCCGTCCGGATGCAAGCAGGCCGCGGGACACCGGACGCGGCCGTGCGATGGTCACGCACGCGGTGGCCGACGCTCGCCCGACCGTGCGGCCGCTCGTCCGCGGCCGCTCGTCCGGGCGGGTCTTGCCGCACGAGCACCCGGCTCAGTCGGTGGCGGCGGCCAGCGCCTGGTCGAGGTCGGCGAGGATGTCGTCGATGTGCTCGATGCCGACGTTCAGCCGGATCGCGTCGGGACTCACCCCGGCCGTCACGAGCTCCTCCTCGGTCAGCTGGCGGTGGGTGGTGGACGCCGGGTGGTTGACGAGTGACTTGGTGTCCCCGATGTTGACGAGGCGGGTGAACAACTCCAGCGCGTCGTGGAACCTCACCGCCGCCTCGTAGCCGCCCTGCACCCCGAACGTCAGCAGCGACGCGGGTCGGCCACCGGTGTACTTCTGCGCCAGCTCGTGGTACGGGGAGTCCGGCAGGCCCGCGTACTCGACGTAGGCGACGCTCGGGTGGTCGGCGAGGTGTCGCGCGACCTTCGCCGCGTTCTCGACGTGGCGTTCCATGCGCAACGGCAGGGTCTGCAGCCCCTGCAGGATCTGCCACGCGTTGAAGGGACTGATCGCCGAGCCGGTGTTGCGCAGCGGCACCGTGCGGGCGCGGCCGATGAACGCGGCGGCACCGAGGGCCTCGGCGTACACCACGCCGTGGTAGGCGGGCTCGGGCTGGTTGAACTGCGGGAAGCGCTCGGCGTGGTCGGCCCAGGGGAAGCGGCCGCCGTCGACGATGATCCCGCCGACCGAGTTGCCGTGCCCACCGATGTACTTCGTCATCGAGTGGATCACGATGTCGGCGCCCCACGAGATCGGCTTGAGCAGGATCGGGGTGGCCACGGTCGAGTCGACGACGACCGGCACGCCGGCGTCGTGGGCCACCTTCGCGATGGCCTCGATGTCGGGGATGTTGCCCGCCGGGTTGCCGATGGACTCGAAGTAGACCGCCTTGGTCCGTTCGTCGATCAGCGAGCCGAGCGCGTCGGGGGAGTCGTCGGCGGCGAAGCGGACCTCGACGCCCTGCGCCGGGAACATGTGCTTGAACAGGGTGTACGTGCCCCCGTAGAGCAGCGGCACGGTCACGATGTTGTCGCCGAAACTGGTGAGGTTCTGGATCGCGTAGGTGATCGCCGCCTGTCCGGAGCTGGTCGCCAGAGCCGCGACGCCGCCCTCGAGCGCGGCGATGCGCTGCTCGAGCACGTCCTGGGTCGGGTTCATGATGCGGGTGTAGATGTTGCCGGGGACGGCGAGGTCGAACAGGTCAGCACCGTGCTGCGCGTCGTCGAAGGCGTACGCGACCGTCTGGTAGATCGGAACGGCGACCGCCTTGGTGGTCGGGTCCGGTTCGTAGCCGGCGTGGATCGCCAGGGTCTCGTCATGTGGCATGGGGTTCCCTCCCGGGGTGGTGGTCGGTCGACGATTCGGTCGGTGCGGTCGGTGCGGTCGGTGCGGTCGGTGCGGTCGGTGCGGTCGGTCGGTGCGGTCGGTCGGTGCGGAGACCGAGGGGATCCTCGGGGTCGACGCCGGGCATGAACGGGACCCCACGCTCCACGTCGGTGAGGCGGTGAACGAGCCCGAGCCAGTTGGCGAACACGGCCTTGGCGGTGTCGGCCCAGGTGTTGTCGAGCCCGGCGGCCAACTCGTCCTCCGGGAAGGGCGGTGCCGGGCGTCCGGCCTCGCGCGCTGCGACGACCGCCTCGAGGTGGCGGTGGGCGAGGCGTGCCGCGGACTCGGACACGTAGTGCTGGGGCAGCGGCGGCAGTTGGTCGAGCTCACCGGCCGAGTAGCGCCCGACCTCGCGCTTGTACTCCTTGAGCAGGCTCACCGTGTCGTACTCGGGGTGGCCCTGCAGGAACACCATGCGGATCCCGTCGGCGCTGGCGCCGAGGTGGAGGTCCGCCTCGGTCGACTCGATCAGCACCTGCAGGCCACGTGCCTCGAGCTGGACCGAGGTGACCTCGTTCCACCGTGAGTGGGGCACGTCGAACCGGCTGTTGATCCCACGCAGCAGCGGGTGGCCGGGCCGGGTGGCACGGTGCGCGAAGACGCCCCAGCGCTTGCTCTGCAGCGGACGACGGGAGATGCCGTGCAGGTGCTGCAGCAGCGCGTGCGTGGCCAGACACGAGCACAGCACCGAGGTGACGTGGTCGCCGGCCCAGTCGATCACCTCGAGCAGCGGCTGCCAGAACGCCTCCTGCTCGAGGCGCGGGTTGGACACGTTGGCGCCGGAGACGATCAGCGCGTCGAGGCCGTCCTCGCGTAGCTGCTCGAACGGGGTGTAATACCGCTCGATGTGGTCGCGTGCCGCGTCGTCGCGGACGAGGCCGGGCACGGTGAAGGGATGGACGTAGACCTGCACGATCCGGTTGGCGTGGCCGAGGAGCCGTATGAACTGCTGCTCGGTCACGTGGAGGGCGGCGTCGGGCATCATGTTGAGCAGGCCGACGTGCAACTCACGGATGTCGGCGTGTCTCGCCTGTTCGAGGCTGAGGACGTCCTCGCCGACGGCGGCGAGCTCGCCGAAGGTCGGCAGCGCGGAGTGGGCGACGATCGGCACGACGGACCTGCGGGTCGGGAACGCCCGTCGCAACCTAGCGGTGGCGGCGTCGGGTGCCGCCCCCCGGTGACGAGAGACACCGTGCAGCCCCCGGCGAACCGCCCGATCGGAACGGGCACGGATCGTCGGGTGACGGGGGAATGGGTCCCGTAAGCCTGCGTCACCGTGAGGAGGTGACTGACGATCGACGGACTGAAGCGGGCCCTCGAGACCTCGAGCAGCACCTCGAGCAGCACGTGGGAGACGGGGGCGACGTCGAGGAGTTCGTGCCGATCGCGCAGACCTCGTCGCACCACCTGCGGCGGACGTTCACGTCGTTGGCCGGCATGCCGCTGTCGAGCTCCGTCCGTTGGCGGCCGGTGTCGCTGGCCGCGGCGGCGGTCGTGGCGGGTGACACGCCGCTGCTCTCGGTCGCCGTCCGTTCCGGCTACCGGTCGACCGAAGCCTTCGGTCGGACCTCCGTGACGTTCTCGGACACCCCACGCGAGATCCGAGCGGGCAGGTCCGCCGCCGGGCCGTCGTGCCGCGGCGACCTGCGACTACAACCAGCCTCCGTCGAGCCCGACCTGCTGCGCTGATGCGGTGCGCACGCCGAGCCCACCACGGCGACGCCTCGGCGAGGCGTGCGTGGTGGGCGTCGGGTGGTTGCTGCGGTGCGGGGACGCGGTGTGGAAGGGAGCCCGGGGGCGGTCAGAAGGGCAGGGGTGGGTCGCTGCCCGTGCCGGGTTTGGGGACGTCGCGGGCGGGGCGGTCAGGGTGTTCGCCGGGGTGGACGAGCCTGGTCGATCCGGTCAGTGGCGGTGACGTCGGTGGGTCGTGGCCGTCGGGGGCGGCCGTGCTGCGGTGGTGTGGTGCCGGGTCGGCCAGTGTCAGGTCATCTGGTGGCGGGACGCGCAGGCGGGTGGTGGCGGGGAGGGTGTCGATGGTGAGGCCGGTGTGGGGGTGGTGCCAGTGGCGGGTTCCGTCGGGGGTCTGGGTGGCGGTCCAGCCGTCGGGTTCCTTGGTGCGGTTGGCGGTGCGACACAGCGGGCCGACGTTGCCGGCGTCGGTGGTCCCGGGCGGGTGGTCGGCCCGGGTGGGGTGCCAGGGGGTGGCGTGGTCGAGGTCGCAGGCGGTGGCGGCGATGTTGCAGCCGGGTTCGGTGCAGGTGTCGTGGACCGCGAGGACGGCGTCGGTGAGCCAGCCGGGCGGGATCCGGGTACGGCGTCCGACGCCGACGACGTTGCCGGTGGTGTCGAGGACGATGGTGCGCAGCTCTGCGCCGCGTTCGTCGATCAGCCGGCGTGCGGCGGTGGCGGTGAGGGTCATGCGCCCACCAACGAGCCGGGTCAACAGTTGTGCCGGGGTCTGTCGGCGGTCGCACAGGGTGTCGAGTTCGGCACGCAGCAGCAGCCGCACCGGCGGGAGCCGCCGCCTCCCAACGCGACCTCCGCTGCTGCCGCCGTCCTGGTCGGTGGTGGTGCAGGTGGTGCAGGTGGTGGTTTCGAGCCGGTCGAGCAGGGTGTGCAGCCGGCGTCGGCCGCGTTCGGCGATGCTGCCGGCGGTCCGGTCGGGGTCGGGGCTGGCACCGAAGCGGGTCCGGGTCGGACCGCCGACCGGGCCGGGGTCGGTGGCGGCTTCGAGGCGGGCGAAGGTTTCGGGGCCGGCTTCGCCGTGGAACCGTCCGCCGGTGCCGTCCAGGCGGGGTTGGAGTGTCAGGTACTCGACCGGCCCGGACCCGTCGTCGGGCTGGTCGGTCTCGTCGGTGGTGGTGAGGTCGGACACCAGCCAGCCGGTCAGGGTGGCGAGGTTGTCGGGGTCGGCGGTCTCGGCCCGATCGATGGCCTGCTCGACCGCGGCGTCGAGCTGTCGGTCGAGCCGGTGTGGGAGCCGGTGGAGCTGGAGCACGAGGGTGCGGACCTGGGACCAGGAGATCCGTCCGGCGGTGAAGGCGTGTCGGAGGGCGGGCAGGCGGCGGCAGACGTCGGCGGTGGTGAGCAGCATGCGCCGGTCGGTGCCCGTGCGGCGGGCCACGATGAGCAGCCACTGCTCGAGCGGGACGCCGGTGACCGTTTCGGCCAGCTCGGTGTCCTGCAACTCCACGATGGTGTCGATCGCGTCGGCGATCAGCCGGTCGACCTGCCGCAACGTGGCCAGCAGCTGTCCCAGCAGCGGCGCCTGCGCCAACACCGGATAGTCCAGATCCACCCCGCCGCCGGACGTCGGGGCGGCCGTCGGTAGGGCAGGGTCGTAGCTGGTGGCCGGTTCGGCCACCAGGTCCGGGAACGCCTCGAGCAGCAGCATGACCCCAGTGTCGCACCGTGGTGTGACACCGACCGATCGGCTTCGTCGCAGCCTGGGGACAACCCGGACCGCGGGCGAGCGGCCGCCGTCGAAGGTTTGCGAGCGTCGCCGGACGACCGCGACTCGACATTCCCGGAACCGGTCCCCGAGACCGATCGCGGCCGGGTCGCCGAGACGGTGAACCCGGCTACTCGACGGCGGCCTCGGCCTCGGCGAGCTGGGTGACGAAGTCGCGCCGTGGTGGCGACCCGAGGGCGCTGAAGGCGACGCAGGCGACGGCGGAGGCGATCACCCCTGGGACGATCTCGTACAGGTCGCCGCCGACGACGTTGTTCCACAGCACCACGGTGACGGCACCGGCGAGCATGCCGGCCAACGCACCGACGTCGGTCATGCGTCGCCAGTACAGCGACAGCGGCAGTGGTACCCCGAACGCCGCGCCGAAGCCGGCCCAGGCGTAGGCGACCAGATCGAGCACCGTCCCGCCACGCAGCGCCAGCCACAGCGCCACGCCGGCGACCGCCACCGTCGTGAGGCGGCCGACCCACAGCAGGGTCCGTGGGGGTGCGTCACGGTGCAGGTAGGCCCGGTAGACGTCCTCGGTCAGCGCGGAGGAGGTCACCAGCAGTTGCGAGTCGGCGGTGGACATGACCGCGGCCAGGACGGCGGTGAGCAGGATGCCGGCGATCCAGGCCGGCATCGTCTCGGTGATCAACCCGAGGAACACCGTCTCCTCGTTGTCCAGGGGCGTGTCGAAGAAGGCGATGCCGGCCACGCCCACGAGCACCGCGCCGGCCAGGCAGATCGCCACCCAGGTGGTCCCGACCCGTCTCGCGACCGGCACCAGGGCGGCGTCGCGGATGCCCATGAACCGGGCCAGGATGTGGGGCTGACCGAAGTAGCCGAGTCCCCAGGCGAGCCCGGACACGATCGCCACGACACCCAGGGCGCCGGCGTCCTCCCATCCGTCACCGGTGAACTCGGCCGCGCCGAACAGGTCGAGCAGTCCGGGCGCCGGCGCGTACCGCCTGGTTCATGGCCCCGAGACCGCCGTCGGCGAGCACGCCGACGACCGGTACCACGATCAGCGCCACCAGCATCAGCGAGCCCTGGAAGGCATCGGTGTAGCTGACGGCGAGGAAGCCACCGAGCAGGGTGTAGGCGACGGTGACGACGGCACTGAGCGCCATCGCGAGCTCGGGGTCGACACCGAAGACCAGCTCGAACAGCAGCCCGCCGGCGACCAGCCCCGAGGCGACGTAGATCGCGAAGAACAGGATCGTGACGACCGCCGAGGTGGGACGCAGGAGACGGGTCCGGTCCTCGAAGCGGTGCTCGACGTAGGCCGAGAGCGTGAGCGCGTCACCGGCCTGCTCGCTGAAGGTGCGCAGGCGGCCGGCCACCAGCAGCCAGTTGAGGTAGGTCCCGATCAGCAGGCCGATGCCGATCCAGGCCTCGCCGAGACCGGAGGCGTAGATCGCGCCGGGCAGGCCCAGCAGCAGCCAGCCGCTCATGTCCGACGCCTGTGCCGACAGTGCCGCCGGGTACGTACCCAGCGAGCGACCGCCGAGCACGAAGTCACCGAGGTCGTGCGTGCGCCGGTACATCCAGATCCCGACGCCGACCATGCCCACGAGGTAGAGCACCATCGCGGTCACGACCGGAACCGACACCTCGACCACGACGCCCCCTCGTCCGTCGCGACCCTCGACGCGAGGTTTCCGCGAGGCGAGTGGTCATTGGTCGAACGGACGTATCCGAGGATGTCGGGCGACATCCGCGCGGGCCGTTCGGGTCTCTTGTCCCACTCCTGGGCCGGGGGCTTGGATGCGCGGGCTCCACCCACCCGCCTCCCAGGAGACCTCCGTGTCCCACGCCCCACGGCACCGCACGTTCGGTGCCGCCATGACTGCGCTGCTGCTGGCACTGGTGACCGTGCTGCCGGCCTCGGCCCAACCCGCCAATCCACGCGCCGTGGTCAACCACACGGCCGAGCTGTCGATCCTTTCGACGACCGACCTGCACGCCCGCCTGCTCAACTGGGACTACCTGCAGGACCGCCCGTACGGCACCGGTCGCGGGCTGGCGCGCGTCTCGACCATGGTCGAGCAGGTCCGCGCCGAGCGCACCCCGGGCAGCACGCTGCTGCTCGATGTCGGTGACACGATCCAGGGCACCACGCTCGGCCGCTACTACGCGACGATCGACTCGGTCGCAGACGGCACGCCGCACCCGATCGCAACCGCGATGAACGCCATCGGCTACGACACCATGACCGTGGGCAACCACGAGTTCAACTTCGGACTGCCGGTGCTGTCGGCGTTCGCCGAGCAGCTCGACGCCGAATTGCTGGGCGCCAACGTGCTGCGCGCGGGAACCGACGAGCCGGCATTCACCCCGTACGTGATCGAGACCGTCAACCTGCCCGGGCACAAGCCGATCCGGGTCGGCATCCTCGGCCTGACGACCCCGGGCAGCGCGCTGTGGGACCGCACGCACGTCGACGGGCGCCTCGACTTCGTCGGCGGCCTCGAGACCGCGCACCGCTACGTGCCGGAGATGCGGGCCAAGGGGGCAGACCTCGTCATCGCCGCCGTGCACGCCGGTCTGGGGAACAACTCGTCCTACGGCGACCAGCTGCCCTACCCGGAGAACTTCGGCACGGCCGTCGCCGAGCAGGTGCCCGGCATCGACCTCCTGCTCGCGGGGCACACGCACAGCAACGTGCCGCAGCGGCTGGTCACCAACCAGGTGACCGGTGAGCAGGTCGTGGTGTCGCAGGCCGGTAGCCACGGTCAGCGGCTGGGGGTGACCGACCTGGTGCTGCGCAAGGAACGCGGCCAGTGGCGCATCGCCGAGGCGGCGGCCTCGCACCTCAACGCCAACGACTTCGCGGACGACCCGGCGATCGTCGAGTTGGTCACCGACCAGCACCAGGCGGTGGTCGACTACGTCAACGCGCCGGTCGCGACGTCGCTGCAGGAGCTGACGCTGCGCAACTCCATGACCGAGGACGTCGCCGCGATCGACATGATGGCGCTGGTGCAGGCCGAGGCGACCCGCGAGGGCCTGGTCGGCACCGCCTACGAGGGCTTGCCCATCCTCTCGGCACGCTCGCCGTTGACGACCTCCCCGGTCACCGTCCCGGCCGGCGAGGTCAACGTCCGCCAGCTCGCGTCGCTGTACCTGTACGACAACAACGTGCTGGTCGCGCTACAGGTCAACGGTGGCGAGGTCGTCGAGTTCCTCGAGTGGGTGGCGAGCTTCTACACCGGCGTCGAGGACGCGGGACCGCACACGCGAGCGAGCCTGGTGCGCTCGGGCACGAACGCCCAGTGGTTCCTGCAGCACGTGTACGGGCTGAGCTACGACATCGACCTGACCCGCCCGGTGGGGCAGCGGCTGGTCGACGTCCGCTTCGAGGGCGAGCCGCTCGACCCGACACAGGAGTTCATCCTGGCGACCGACAACTACGTCGCCGGTGGCGGTGGCAACCCACCGGTCCTGCCGACCGCCGAGGTGGCCTACGACCCGCTCGAGAGCATCCAGGAGCTGATCACGGTCTGGGCCGCCGAGCAGGGCGTGCTCGACGCCGACGCGTTCCACGCGGTCGACTGGCGTCTGGTGGCCGGCGACACCCCGATCGTGTTCGCCGACTGATCTCGCCCGGCATGCCGGAGGTGGCCGCCCCGGACGGGGCGGCCACCGTCGTCTCACACCGGGGCGGCGCCGTGCTTGGCGCGCTTGGCCTGGCGGCCGCGGATGGTCGCGGCCAGCTCGACCTTGCGCAGGCGGACGGCGTCGGGCGTGACCTCGACGGCCTCGTCCTCGCGGATGAACTCCAGTGCCTGGTCGAGCGAGAGGTTGCGCGGCGGGGCGAGGCGCACCAGTTCGTCACCGGTGGACGAGCGCACGTTGGAGAGCTTCTTCTCCTTCGCGGGGTTGATGTCCATGTCCTCGCTGCGAGCGTTCTCGCCCACGATCATGCCCTCGTAGACCTCGACGCCCGGGCCGATGAACAGCTGCCCGCGTTCCTGGAGGTTGAGCAGCGCGAACTGGGTGGCGGCCCCCTGACGATCGGCGACGAGTGAGCCGTTGGGGCGGGTCTTGATCTCGCCCTGCCACGGCTCGTAGCCGTCGAAGACGTGGTGCAGGATGCCGGTACCGCGGGTCTCGGTCAGGAACTCGGTGCGGAAGCCGATCAGCCCACGGGCCGGCACGCGGTACTCGAGGCGGACCCAGCCGGTCGCGTGGTTGATCATCTGCTCCATGCGGCCCTTGCGCAGGCCCAGCAGCTGGGTGACGACCCCGACGTAGTCCTCGGGCACGTCGATCGAGAGGTGCTCGAAGGGCTCCTGGATCACGCCGTCGACCTCGCGGGTGACCACGCGCGGCTTGCCGACGGTGAGCTCGAAGCCCTCGCGGCGCAGGTTCTCGACCAGGATGGCCAGCTGCAGCTCGCCTCGTCCCTGGACCTCCCAGGTGTCGGGCCGCTCGGTGGGCAGCACCCGCAACGAGACGTTGCCGATCAGTTCCTGCTGCAGGCGGCTCTCGATCAGGCGGGCCGTGAGCTTGTTGCCGCTGCGGCCGGCCAGCGGCGAGGTGTTGACGCCCAGCGTCATCCCGAGGCTGGGCTCGTCGACCGTGATGACCGGCAGCGGGCGTGGGTCGTCGGGGTCGGCGAGCGTCTCGCCGATCGTGACCTCCGCGATGCCGGCCACGGCGATCAGGTCCCCGGGCCCGGCCTGCTCGGCCGGCACACGGTCGAGCGCCTCGGTGAGGTAGAGCTCGCTGAGCTTGACGGTCTCGACGCTGCCGTCGGCGCGGCACCACGCGACGCTCTGGCCGCGCTTGACCGTGCCGTGCTGCACCCGGCACAGCGCGAGCCGGCCGACGTACTTCGACGAGTCGAGGTTGGTGACCAGCGCCTGGAACGGGTGGTCCGGGTCGTGGGTCGGGGCCGGCACGTGGTCGAGGATGGTCGTGAACAGCGGCTTGAGGTCGGTCCCCGGCGTGTCGAGGTCCAGCGTCGCCGTGCCGTCCTTGGCGTTGGTGTAGAGCACCGGAAGGTCGATCTGGTCGTCGTCGGCGCCGAGGTCGATCAGCAGGTCGAGGGTCTCCTCGACGACCTCGTCGATCCGCGCGTCGGGCCGGTCGATCTTGTTGACCACGACGATGACGGGCAGCTTGCTCGCCAGCGCCTTGCGCAGCACGAACCGGGTCTGGGGGAGCGGCCCCTCGGAGGCGTCGACGAGCAGCAGGGCGCCGTCCACCATGGTCAGGGCGCGCTCCACCTCGCCGCCGAAGTCGGCGTGGCCGGGGGTGTCGACCACGTTGACGACCGTCGGCGGGGCGTCGTCGATGCCCGGCAACGAGATGGCGGTGTTCTTGGCGAGGATGGTGATGCCCCGCTCGCGCTCGATGTCGTTGGAGTCCATGACGCGCTCGCCGACGTCCTGGTTCTCCCGGAAGGCACCGGACTGCCACAGCATGGCGTCGACCAGCGTGGTCTTGCCGTGGTCGACGTGGGCGATGATCGCGACGTTGCGCAGGTCGGAACGGACAGCCACAGGTAGCACCGAGGTTCGAGGAAGGGACGGCGCCCCACGGCGCGCGCGACGAGGACGCACGCGAAGGGGGTCGACCAAGCGTACCGGCCGGCGGCGCGGGCCCGTCGGGACAGGGCCGGCGCACACGGTGGCGGTCGGGGAGGGGTACCCCGACGAGGGGACGACCACGGAGGCGGCGATGGACACCCGGCAACCGGCGAGCTCGCGACTGCAGGGCGTCGCCTTCGACTTCGAACCCCGGTACCGACCGCTGCTGCGTCTGCTGGGGGTGCGCCCGGAGACCGCGCAGGTGGTCGTCGGTGCGCAGGTCCTGCGGGTGCGCTTCGGCCTGTGGTGGCTCGAGACGACGCTCGACAACGTCACCGACGTCACGCTGACCGGTCCGTTCCGGGCGATCAAGGCGATCGGCCCCCACCTGTCGTTGGCCGACCGGGGGGTCACGTTCGGGACGACCACCCGCGCCGGGGTGTGCCTGACGTTCCGGGAACCGGTCGGGGCGCTCGCCGGCCGGCGGTGGCTGCGTCACCCCGGGGCGACGCTGACGGTGCAGGACCCCAGCGGGTTCGCCCAGCTCGTGCGGGTCCGCGCCGGCCTGGACCTGCGCGAGGGGTGACCGCCCGGCGTCGCGGTGCCACGGGACCGAACGTCGAGGGCGCGGTCAGCGGCGGGCGGCCCGCTCGCCGCTGACCTCCGGCAGGCGCAGGCCCGCGGGGACGGCGGCCACCCCCAGGGCCGAGAGCAGCAGCAGGGCCGCCGCGGGGCCGAAGCCCGCCACGGCCGACGACAACGCTCCCGTCGCCAGCAGCAGCAGTCCCATGGCGGCGTTGGAGACCGCGACGTACTCGGTGCGTCGGTTGCCGTCGGCGAGGTCGACCACGTAGGTCTTGCGGCCGATCCGCGTGCCGGTGTGGGCGAGTGCCAGCACCAGGTAGACGGCCGGGTACAGCCAGGCCGTGTCCCGCAGCGTCGGCACCTGCAGCGCGGCGAGGAACGCCAGGGTGGCGGTCGTCGCGATCACGGCGGCGGCGACCATCACCCGCCGGCTCGAACGGTCCGCCGCCCGTCCCCACAGCCGTCCGCCGAGCAGCGAGGCGATGCCGCTGCCGAGCACGAAGGGTCCGAGGCCGGCGAGGCCGCCACCGCCCTGTCGGCTGGCGAGGGTCACCACGAACGGCGGCGTCAGCGCCGACACGAGCAGCAGCGTGCGGGCCACCACGAACGAACGGAACGGCCGGTCGTGGCGCAGCAGGCGGACGGCGGTCGCCAGTGCCCCGGGGGCTTCGTCGGCATCCTCGACGGGCTCGGGAGCCTCGACGATGCGGGCGAACACCCCGGCGGCGAGCAGCCACGTGACCGCTCCACCGCCGATCAGGATCGCCAGGGCGGTGGCGTCGGTGGTCCCTCCGTCCCCCAGCAGGCGCAGGCCCAGCCCGAGGGTGACCGCGACCCCGCCCGAGGCCACCGACGCCCAGCCGTTGAGCTGCCCGCGCTGACCAGCGGGAACGGTGCGTCCCATGACGTCCTTGGACGCGATCGAGGTCACCGACCGGGCCAGGGCGAACGCGCCGAGCGCGGCGAGGACGCCCCAGCCCGCGACCGCACCGGTCGTCGTGGCCGCGAGGACGGCGATGGCCACGACGGCGACGAACTGGCCGAGCTCGCCCGCGACCCAGACCCGCTTGCGGACCGCCTTGCGGCGCAACCACGGCACCAGCGCGGCCTGGGGGAGCATCGAGCCCGACTCGCGCACGGGGACCAGCAGGCCGGCGACGACGGCCGGGGCACCGACGGCGCCGAGCAGCCAGGCCAGGACGGTCTTGGGGTCGACGACGAGGTCCCCGGCGCCCTGCAGCGCGAGGCCACCGACCTGGCGGGTGGCGTTGGCGGGCACGGCCCGGGCGACGGCGGGTGGCAGCTCGTCGCGGGCGCCGTCGTCGGCGACGAGGCGTGCGTACACACGCTCGCTGAGCGGTCGGGACACGGTGGAGCGGTCTCTCAGGCGAGTTCGGGCGGGAACCCGCCGGTGGCGATCGGGCCCCAGCGGGTGATCGTCATTCGCAGCAGACTCTTGCCCTGGTCCACCATCGCCCGGCGGTACTCGTCCCAGTCCGAGTGCTCGCCCGCGATCACCCGGAAGTACTCGACCAGCGGTTCGACCGCGTCGGGGAGGTCGAGCACCTCGACCTCGCCGTCGAGCTGCACCCACGGGCCGTCGAAGTCGTCGGAGAGCACGACGGCGCTCGCCCGTGGGTCGCGTCGGAAGTTCCTCGTCTTCGCCCGCTGCGGATAGGTGGCGACCACGAGCCGGCCCTGGCCGTCGAGCCCGGCCGTGACCGGCGAGGACTGTGGCGAACCGTCCCGACGGAACGAGCTCAGGACCACCTTGTGGCGCGGTCGCACGAAGTCGAGCAGCGCGTCGCGCTCGACACGGTCGGTGGTGGCGATGTTTCGGCTCATACCCGTAGCCTAGACCCGCCCGCCGGGCGTATCCGGTGCGCGGTCCGGTCGTGGGGCCGTGCACGTCACGGGCCGGACCCGATGGCTCGCGTGCTGTCGAGAAGTGCGCACCCGTCCGCGCGCCCGCGACGCTCCGAAGCCTCGTCGTCCCCTGCCGGCGCCCCCGCCGAACTCGAGGATGCCGCCGTGCCGCTGTCCGCTGCCCGCCCCGCCGTCGCGCCACCGGCTCCGGACGCCGACAGCGACGTCGCGGTCGCGCTCTCCGGCGTCGCCAAGACCTACCCGGGCGGCCCCCGGTCACCGCGCTGGCGGGGGTCGACCTCGCCGTCCGGCGTGGTGAGTTGTTCGGCCTGCTCGGGCCCAACGGTGCCGGCAAGTCCACGACCGTCGGGATCTGCACCACGCGGATCCGGCCCACGGCGGGGTCGGTGCGGGTCGAGGACGTCGACGTGGTCCGTCGGCCGGCCGCGGCCAAGCGGCGCCTCGGCGTGGTGACCCAGGACAACACGCTGGACCGGTCGTTGACGCTGTGGGAGGACCTCTACCACCACCAACGCTACTTCGGCATCGCGGCCGCCCCGGCCCGGCGCCGCGCCGACGAGCTGCTCGAGCGGTTCCGGCTGACCGGGCGGGCGAGCGGGCTGCCGCGCCAGATCTCCGGTGGCATGGCGCAGCGGCTGCAGATCGCGCGTGCGGTGAGCCACGACCCGGCGGTGCTGTTCCTCGACGAGCCGACCGCGGGCCTCGACCCGCAGAGCCGACTGCTGCTGTGGACACTGGTGCGCGAGCTGCAGGCCGACGGGCTGACCATCGTGCTGACCACCCACCACCTCGAGGAGGCCGAGCGCCTGTGCGAGCGGGTGGCCATCGTCGACCACGGGCAGGTGCTCGTCTGTGACCGGCCCGAGGTCCTCCAGCGTGAGCACGGCACCGGCATGGTCGTCGAGCTCCGCCTCGACGGGGCGGTCGACGACGCGCTCGTCACGGCGCTGGGCCGACTCGACGGGGTCGTCGCGGTGGACCGACGCGACGACGGTCTGCGGGTGCGGGCCGAGGACCGCGACCACCTGGTCGGCGAGGTCGTCGCCGTGGTCGCCGGGCAGGGGCTGACCGACCTGAGCGTCTCGCGCTCGTCGCTGGAGGGCGTGTTCATCGCGTTGACCGGGCGGGACCTGCGTGAGTGAGCTGGCAACGACGCCCGGGGTGGGCGGGACGCTGCGGACCGTGCAGGGGCTGCTGCTGCGGGACCTGCGGGTACTGCGGCGCGAGTTGTGGCCCTTCGTCGCCCGCGCGGTGGCGCAGCCGCTGCTGTTCGTGTTCGTCTTCGCCTACGTGTTCCCGCGCATCGGTCAGGGCATCGGTGCCCCGGCGCAGGCCGGCGCGGCGGACTTCGCGACGGTGCTCGTGCCGGGGCTCGTCGCGGTCGCGGTGGTGTTCCAGGGCATCACCTCGGTGGCGCTGCCGTTGTCGCAGGAGTTCGGCGCGACCCGGGAGATCGAGGACCGCATCCTCGCGCCCGTCCGGGTCGAGGTCGTGGCGTTGACCAAGGTGGCCTTCGGCGCGTTGCAGAGCCTGCTGGCCGGGGCGGTCGTGCTGCCGCTGGTCGCCCTGGTGCCGGCCGGCGAGGTCGATCTGGCGGTGCCCCGGCCGGGCCTGCTGGTCCTCGTCGCGGTGCTGGCGGCGGTGCTGTCGGGGGCGCTCGGCCTGGCGCTGGGCACCCGGGTCAACCCGCGTCAGATCGGACTGATGTTCTCGCTGGTCGTGCTGCCGCTGACGTTCCTGGGCGCGGTCTACTACCCGTGGACGTCGCTGGCGGCGGTGCCCTGGTTGCAGTGGCTGGTGCTGCTCAACCCGTTGGTGTACGTCAGCGAGGGGCTGCGGGCGGCGCTGACCCCGGCCGTCGACGCGATGCCGCCGGTGGCGTTCCTGACGGCGATGGCGGTCGCGGTGGCGCTGCTGCTGACGGCCGGCCTGGGGGGGTTCGTGCGCCGCACCGTCGGCTGAGCCTCAGATGCAGGGGCCGGTCTCGCCGGGGGCGCGAGGCGCGTCGACGATCGCCTCGAGCTCGTCGAGGTCGAGGGCGAACGCGGCCGTGGGGTTGTCCGGGCTGATGGCGAACACGACCCCGTTGAGCCGACCCTCGACGTCGATCACGGGGGAGCCGGAGTCACCCTGCTGCAGCGCCGACGACAGGAACAGCACCTGGCGTTCGGTGCGTTCCTGGCCGTAGATGTCACGACCGACCGCGGTGCGTTGGTCGTCGATCCGCGTCGGCGCGACCCGCGGGGTGTCCTGCCCACCGGGGTAGCCGATCACCGCGCCGTCGGAGCCCGTCTCGGCGGGCGCGGTCGGCAACGGCTGTTGACCGAGATCGGGGACCTCGAGGATCGCGAGGTCCCGGTCGGGATCGAAGACCACCACCGTGGCGGGCCGGACCTCGCCGTCGGGCCGCTTGACCTGCACGTCCTCGGCGCCGGCGACCACGTGCGCGTTGGTCACGACGGTGTCGGTGGCCAGGGCGAACCCCGAACCCTCGTAGCGACGGTTGCAGCCGTCGGCCTCGACGTTCACCGTCGCCGCGGTGGCGCGGTCGACGATGTCCTGCGGGACGGGGATGTCCTCGGGGGGAGGCCCGGTGACCGGCGCGGGTTGCAGGTCGGCGAACACCTCGGGGAAGCGGCTGTTGTCGACCAGGTTGCGCAACGCCCGCACCGCGTCCGGTGGTTCGGGGGTGGAGCCTTCGAGCGTGGCGGCCAGTGCGGAGGTACGGACCTGACGCGACACCTCGCCGGGCACCTGCGCGGCGGCGGGCAGCAGGAGCCAGATCACCGCCACCATCGCGCCGGCGCCGGCGAGCGCACCCAGTCCCCGGTCCAGGCCCGACAGGGGCGTCGCGGCGATGGAGCGCCGGGCCCGGAGGCCGACGGCCTGGAACAGCGACGCGACCACGGTCACGGTCACCGCCAGCACGACCAGGCCGACGAGCAGACGCATGCCGGCTTCGCCGCCCTCGACGAGCGACAGGGCGTTGGGCACCGTCCAGGTCGCACACACGACCCCGACGGCCAACCCGATCCAGGAGGCGGCCCGGGCCACGAAGCCCAGCCGCAGGCCCCCGCCGATGGCGACCAGGACCAGCAGGATCAGCAGGACGTCGAGAAGGTTCACCATGCCACCGTAGCGCCGGTGGTGGACGGTCCGGCGGCCGTCCACGACACGCGGGCCGACGACGACGGACGGCGCCCGCAGCGATCGCGGGCGCCGTCCAGGTCGAGCCGTCGGGGGGTACGCCGAACGCTCAGTTGGACAGGGCCCGCTTGCGGGCCTCGCGCTCGAGGTACTCGGTCAGGCGGGTGTGCAACTTGGCCGCGGACAACTCGGACTGCGGGTGGTGGCCGCCGCGACGGGCGATCCACAGCGGCCGCGAGTCTCCCTCCCAGGTGGCGGTCTCGTCGATCGAGACCTGCCAACCGGGGAATTCGTTCTCGAGCCAACTGATGACCGTGTCGTTGCGGTCGGCCGTCATCGTGGTCCCGGGCTGGTCCGTGGCCGGGGTGCGTGTGTCGTCGGTCACGAGCGACCTCCGTGGGTGGGGCGGGGGGCTTGGGGGCGTCGGGGGCGGGGGGGACAGACGCGTGTGTCGGTGTCGCAGCGTGTCGGTGCAACGACCGTCCGGGAGACGGACGGTCCGCGGGTGGCTGTCTGCTGTTCGTAGCCAACGAGGTGTCGGCTGTTGCGTCAGCCCCCGGAGCGTGACCGCCCGGACGTGACCGGGCGTGGGGCCCCCGTCCTCGGTACAACGCCACGACGGCGCCGCAGCTTCCCGCCGACGGCTGCGTGGGCCGATCGGCCGCCGACCGTCTACGCTCGTGGGCCGTCTGTCGCCAGAAGGAGCGGGTGCTTGGCCGAGCGTGCGCAGCTGTCGTTCGTGCCGGGTGATCTCGTGCCCGCCTCCGGGCTCTTCGCGGTCTGGTTGCCGCGACTCGACGGCCCGGGCGACGGGGTGGCTGCGCCCGAGGCCGGGATCCGCGGGGTCGGGAAGCCCGACACGGTGGTGAGCGAGGCGGACGACGCCGCACTCGCGCAGGCCACGCGTGCGCTCGACCTGCCGGCGGGGGCGCCCGGTGTCCTGGCCGGGGTCGCACTCGGGGCGGGCGTCGAGGTGCAGCCCCGGGCACGTCCGGCCCGCATGGTGGCCCTGCTGCCGGCCGTGCGCCGTCTGGCCGCCATGCCGCCGGGGCCGGACTGGCCCGCCTGGTCGCGCCCATCGGCGTCGGTGCTGGCCTGGAGCGTCGCGGCCAAGCTGGCGCTGGAACTGGTGGCCGCAGGGCGGCTGCTGCCGGTGTTCCGGCCCGGCGACCACCCCTCGACCGGTCTGGCGTCGTGGCGGGTGGCCGCCCCGTCGGACACGCGCCTGGGGCAGCTGGCCGCGGCCCTCCCGCTCGCGGCCCATGCGGTGCGCCGTCCCTCGGGACCGTTGTGGCGGCCGGGCGAGCTGCTCGGCGCGTTCCTCGACGCGGTCGCCGACGCCTGTGCCCGGGAGGGGCGACGGCCCGAGCTGGACCCGCGCCGCCGTGGCCCGCGCCGTCCGTGGCAGGAGATGTGGGCGGACGCACTGGCGGGCAGCGATCCGACCGTGGACCGTCTGCGGGTCCCTGCCGACGAGATCGCGGCCGAGGTACAGGAGTGGGCCGGTCCGCTGCTCGGCGGCGACCACGAAGCGGTCGCCCGTCTCGCCGTGAGGCTCGAGCCCCCGGTCGTCGGCGACGACGGACGCGACGACGTGGTCGCCCGCCTGTCGGCCACCGAGGCGAGCTGGCGCTTGTCCTACCTGTTGCAGTCCACCGTCGACCCAGCGGCTCGCATCGAGGCGGCCGAGGTGTGGGCCGGTCAGGGCGCCGGGGTGGAGTTGGCCGGGCGACGACTGCCCGATCCCGAGGTCACCCTGGTGCGGGGCCTGGCCAGCGCGGCCCGGCTCTACGTCCCGATCGACCGCAGCCTGTCCGAGGCGCGCCCGGTCGGACTCGACCTGCGGGCGAGCGAGGTGGCGTCGCTGCTGGGACAGGGGGCCGACGCGCTGGCCGCCGGCGGCATCGGGGTCGAGGTCCCGCCGGAGCTGCGCAACAGCGGTGACCGGCGACTGCGGCTGCGGGTGCGGATCGGCCGCGGTACCGAGCTCGCGCCCCGGGTGGATGGCGCCGACCCGCTCGGGCTGACCTCGGTCGCGGACCTGCGCTACGAGGTCGCCCTGGGCGAGGACACGCTCAGCGCGGACGAGTTCGCCGAGATCGTGGCGCTCAAGCAGCCGCTGGTCCGCTGGCGGGGCAACTGGATCCGCGTCGACCTCGACGAGGTGGACCGGATGGCGGAGCTCGCCGGCCAGACCGCGTCGCTGGAGCTGACCGAGGCCCTGGCCGCGGCGCTGTCCGGTCAGCACCAGGCGGGCGAGCTCGGCTGGGTCGACGCCGTCGCCGACGGGGCGCTGGGCGAGCTGATCGAACGGTTGCGCCACAGCGAGGAACCCGGCGATGCGCGCATCGAGCACATCGAGGGCGACCTGCGGCCCTATCAGCGCCGCGGTGTGGCCTGGCTGCAGCGGCTCACCGAGCTCGGCATGGGCGGGGTCCTGGCGGACGAGATGGGGCTGGGCAAGACGCTGATGGCGATCGCGCTGCTGACCTCCCGCGAGCAGGACCGGCCCCACCTGGTGGTGTGCCCGACCTCGGTGGTCGGCAACTGGGAGCGGGAGCTGGCGCGCTTCGCCCCCGAGGTTCCGGTCGTCCGCCACCACGGCCCGGAGCGACCGGTGACACGGCGCGCCTTCAAGCCCGGGTTCGTCACGGTCACGTCCTACGCGCTGCTGCGACGCGACATCGGCATGCTCCAGGACATCGACTGGGACGTCGTGGTCTTCGACGAGGCCCAGCAGATCAAGAACGCGGCGTCCAAGGGTGCCCGGGCCGCGCGGTCGCTGACGGCCCGGGCCCGCATCGCCATGACCGGTACGCCGATCGAGAACCGGCTGGCGGAGCTGTGGGCGATCGTCGACGTCACCAATCCGGGCCTGCTCGGCTCGCAGCGGGCCTTCAACGAACGCTTCGCCGTCCCGGTCGAACGCTGGCACGACGAACACGCGGCCTCGCGGCTGCGTCGACTGGTCGCACCCTTCGTCCTGCGACGGCGCAAGGCCGATCCCGAGGTTTCCGTCGACCTGCCGCCCAAGCAGGAGCTGACGGTCAGCTGCTCGCTCACGCGGGAACAGGCCAGCCTGTACCAGGCGGCGATCGACCAGGCCTTCAGTGGCAAGGGACTCGGCAACACCGCCTTCGAACGGCGTGGTCGCATCCTGGCCCTGCTGACCGCGCTCAAGCAGATCTGCAACCACCCGGCCCAGTACCTGCGCGACGCCAACGGTCCCGAGGGCGATCGGCGTCTGCCGGGTCGCTCGGGCAAGCTCGCCCGGTCCACCGAGATCCTGGGGGAGATCGTCGACAACGACGAGCGCGCGCTGGTGTTCACCCAGTTCCGCGAGATGGGGGACCTGCTGGTCCGCCACCTCGGTGGTGAGCTCGGGCTGCCCGAGGTGCCGTTCCTGCACGGCGGCCTGCCGCTGCCGAAACGCGACGAGATGGTGCAGCGGTTCCAGACCGACGAGGACGCACCGCCGATCCTGTTGGTGTCCCTGCGTGCCGGCGGTACCGGCCTGAACCTCACCCGTGCCAGTCACGTGCTGCACTTCGACCGCTGGTGGAACCCGGCGGTCGAGGACCAGGCCACCGACCGGGTGCACCGCATCGGACAGACCCGTGCCGTCACCGTGCACACCCTGGTGACGGCCGGGACCATCGAGGAGCGCATCGCCGTGCTGCTCGACCGCAAACGCGCACTCGCCGACGCGGTCGTCGAGGCGGGCGAGACCTGGATCACCGAACTCGACGACGACGAGCTGCGGGAGCTGGTCTCGTTGTCGACCGACGACCTCGCGGACGAGGACGACGAGACCCCGACGGTCGCGCCGGGCCGCCCGACGCTGACCGCGATCCCGGGAGGTCGTGCGTGAGCGGCACGGTTCCCGGGTCCGGGACGGACCCTTCCGCTCCCGACGGCCGGCACTGGTGGGGGCAGCGCTGGCGCGAGGTGCTCGACGCGTCCGGAGCGGCCAACGCCCGTCGCGTGCAGCGCGGGCAGGGCCTGGCCCGCCGCGGCGCGGTCAGCGACGTGCGCATCGAGCCCGGCGAGGTGCACGGCACGGTCCGCGAGGACCGGGGCGCGCCCTGTGACGTGGTGCTCGCCTGGAGCCTGCCGGAACCCGGGGCGTGGGACCGGGCCATGTCGGCGCTGGCCGCGGAGCTGCGCTTCACCGCGGCGCTGCTCGACGGGCAGCTGCCACAGGGGGTCGCCGCGGTGCTCGAGGCCGCCGGGGTGCCGGTCCTGCCGCGCTTCACCGACCTCGCGATCCGCTGCAGTTGCGAGGCCGACCGGCAGCTGTGCCGGCACGCCGCGGCCGTGCACACCGTGGCGGCGGCCGCGATCGACCGCGACCCGTTCCTGCTGCTGCGGTTGCGGGGACGTGACCGCGAGCGTCTGCTGCGGGAGCTGCGGAGTCGTCGTGGCGGGAGCGAGCAGGTGGCCGACGACGGGCTCGACCTGTCCCGTGGGATGTTCGCCGCGGGGGGTGACCTCGACGCGATCCCCTTGCAGCCGACGCCGGTCGAGGACCCCTCGGCACTGTTCCAGCGGCTCGGGCCCCCGCCGGGTGTCGAGGACATCGAGCCCTACCTGCGGGCGATCGAGCGGGCGGCCGAGGGAGCGTGGCGGCTCGCCGCCGGCGAGGGCAGCGACGCGGCCGACGAGGAACTGCTGCTGAGCGAGCTGCGGGCGCAGCGCATCGGCAGCGCGCCGTCGCTGGCGGCCGCCCTCGGTCGTGACGTGGAAGCCATCCGGGACCAGCTCGACCGGCTCTTCGACGCCGGCACGGTGCTGCGGACCGGCACCGGTGACCGGGCCCGCTACCGCGCGACGTCCTGACGGGACCCCCGGCTCGCGTCCGTGGCGGTCCCGGCCGGTGCCGGGACGAGCTGCGCCCGCAGGTGCTCGCCCAGCCCCTTGGCCTGCGGGTCGGGTCGCGTCGAGGAGGCGACGCCGTCGCCGAGCAGTCCGTGGACGACCACGTTGATCGCCGCCAGGTTCGGGAGCGCATGCACCTCGACCCGGTGGTTGGCCGCCTCGGGCAGCAGCCGTCGGACCGCCTCCGGGTCACCGGCGACCGCCCGCAGCCAGGGCAGGTGCGCGGGGTCGCGCACCCACAGTCCCACGTTGGCGTGGCCGCCCTTGTCGCCCGAGCGGGCGCCCGCGAACCGGCCGAGCGGCACGCGGCGGCGGACGTCGACGGCGGGCGTCCCGTCGGCGTCGGTCCGGTCGGGTGGCGACGCGTGCAGGCAGTCGGCGAGCGGCCGGCCGTGGTCCGCACCGGTCTGGCGCACCTCGACCCGCTCGCCGTCGGGGAGTACCGCCACCTCGGGGACCTGCGCGGCCGCGACGCTGGTCGGCCAGTAGCGCCCGAACGCCTCGGCGTCCCCGGGCGGCGCGGTCAGGGTGAAGCCGGGGTAGGAGGCCAGGCCGAGTTCGACGCAGGCGGCGGCGAGGGCGCGGCCGATCGGTGCTGCCTCGCCGTGGTGGACGGTGAGGGTGAGCCGCGCGAGGTCGGCGGGGTCACGGGTGGGGGCCGGCCGCTCGGCGCCGGTCAGTCGCCACTCGACGAGATCGGGTCCGATCGCGTCGAGGGCGGGCGTGAGCTGACGACGGACCAGCGCGGCCTTGGCGTCGAGGTCGAGACCGGCCAGCAGGAACGTGACGCGGTTGCGGTAGCCACCCAGGGCGGTGACGGCGACCTTGGTGGTGTCGGGCGGCGGGCCTCCGCGCACGTGATCGATGCGCACCCGGTCCCGACCGTCCGGGACCAGCCGGATCGTGTCGAAACGAACGGTGACGTCGGGGTTGGGGTAGGCCGGACCGGCGATCTCGTACAGCAGCTGCGCGGTGACGGTGTCGGTGTCGACCGAACCGCCGGTGCCCGGGTGCTTGGTGATGACGCTGCTGCCGTCGGCGTGCAGTTCCGCGAGGGGGAACCCGACGTGCTCGAGGCCGGGGACCTCGAGGAAGAACGGGTGGTTGCCGCCCGTGGCCTGGGCGCCGCACTCCAGCACGTGACCGGCGACGACCGCTCCGGCGAGACGGTCCCAGTCGTCGCGGGCCCACCCGAAGTGGGAAGCGGCGGGACCGACGACCAGGCTCGCGTCCGACACCCGGCCGGTCACCACGATCTGCGCACCGGCGTCCAGCGCGGCGGCGATGCCCCAGGCGCCGAGGTAGGCGTTGGCGGTGAGGGGCGGGACCCCGAGGTCCGCCAGGGGCCGGCCGGTGTCCAGGTGCGCCAGCGTCTCACCCGCGTCGCGCAGCGCGTCGAGTCGCGGACGCAGGTCGTCGCCCTCGACGTGGCCGATCGGCAGGTCGACGTCGAGTTCTGCGGCCAGCTCGCGCAGGGCCGCGGCGAGTCCGGCCGGGTCGAGTCCGCCCGCGTTGACCACCACGCGGACGCCCCGCTCCCGGCAGGGAACGAGGATCTCGCGCATCTGGCGGAGGAACGTGCGCGCGTAGCCGACGCCGTCGGGCCGGCGTCGTGCGCGCGCCAGGATGAGCAGGGTGAGCTCGGCCAGGTAGTCGCCGGTCAGGACGTCGAGCGGTCCACCCTCGAGCTGTTCGCGGGCGGCCGCGAACCGGTCGCCGTAGAAGCCCGAACAGTTGCCGATGCGCAGCGGTGCGTCCACACGTGCCTCCCACCCGCGTCCCGACGCCGGGCCGCCCGACGCTAGCGAACTCGATGGCGAGCTTCTGGGCCCGATGGAGGGTGGAATGGAGGAGTGTCTTCCCTGGCAGGGAGGACAGAGGGCCTCTGGGCCCGATGGAGGGTGGAATGGAGGAGTGTCTTCCCTGGCAGGGAGGACAGAGGGCCTCTGGGCCCGATGGAGGGTGGAATGGAGGAGTGTCTTCCCTGGCAGGGAGGACAGAGGGCTTCTGGGCCCGATGGAGGGTGGAATGGAGGAGTGTCTTCCCTGGCAGGGAGGACAGAGGGCCTCTGGGCCCGATGGAGGGTGGAGCGAGAATGGTGTGGGAGAGAGAGAAGGGACCCCGACCGCTGGGGGGAGCGGTCGGGGTCCGGGCCGACGCGTGGGGATGCCGGGTGGAGAGCGGGCCCGGCGGCGGGATGTGGGGTGCGTCGGCCGCGTCCGGCGGCGTGGGAGGCGCCGCGGACGGGTCTGGTCAGCCGGCCCGGTCGGGCCGTTCGGTGAGCGTGACGGTGGTGGTGGCCTCCTCGCCGGCGCGCAGGTAGGTCACCTCGAGTTCGTCGCCGGGGCGGTACTGCTGGAGGCGTCCGGCGAGGTCGGCCATGGTGGCGACGTCGTGCTCGTCGAGTCGGACGACGATGTCACCGGGCTGCAGGCCGGCGTCGGCGGCGGGGCCGTCGGGGACCTCGGCGAGGACGGCGCCACGGTCGACCGGCAGGCCGTAGAGGCGGGCGATGTCGGGGTCGACGGTCTGGCCGACGACGCCGAGGAAGGCGTGTTGCACGGCGCCGTCGGTGAGGATCTGGTCGGCGACGCTGCGCACGGTGGTCGCCGGGATGGCGAAGCCGATGCCCTCGTTGCCGCCGCCGCTGCTGGCGATGGCGGTGTTGACGCCGATCACGCGGGCCTCGCCGTCGACGAGCGCCCCGCCGGAGTTGCCGGGGTTGATGGCGGCGTCGGTCTGGAGCAGGTCGACGAGGCTGGCCCCGCTGGTGGCGACGGTGCGTCCGAGGGCGCTGACGATGCCGGCGGTGACCGAGCCGTCGAGGCCGAACGGGGAGCCGATGGCGACGGCGGTGTCCCCGACGCCGGGGAGGTGGTCGGCGTCGGCCCAGACGGGCACGGGCAGGTCGGTCGCCTCGACGCGCAGGACGGCGAGGTCGGAGCTGGGGTCGCTGCCGACGACCTCGGCGGTGTGGCGTTCGCCGTCGGGCAGGGTGACGCCGACCTGGGCGGCGTTGGCGACGACGTGGTGGTTGGTGACCAGCACGCCGTCGGCGCGGTAGACCACGGCGGAGCCGGCGCTGGTGCCCATCGGGCCGGTGGCGTCGACGCGTGCGACCGACGGGGAGACCTGCTGGGCGATGCCGCCGACGAGGCTGCTCGAGTTCAGGGCGGGCGCGCTCGACGCGGCGGCGGTCGCGGCGCCGACCGTCGAGGCCGAGGTGTCGTCGAGCAGTTGTGCGGGGACGACGACGGCACCGGCGCCGACCGCGCCGGCGAGGGCGACGGCGAGAAGCTGGCGTCCCCGCAGGCGGGGGGTGGGCGCGGCGGCGGGCGCGACGGTGGGCGGCGTCGGGGGCAGGCCCCCGGTGTGGCCGGAGCCGGTGTCGCCGGAGCCGGTGTCCCCGGAGCCGAGGTCCCCGGAGGGCGGGACGGGGGCCGGCGAGGTCGGGGGAGGTGGGGCGTCGGCGCGGCCGCCGGTGCGGGTGGTGGTGTCGAGGTCCACGGGGGGAGCTCCTGGGCGGGTGGGCGGGCCGAGGCCGGTGGTCGGGTGCCGACGGGCGGGCGGTCGACGTGGGAGCAACGGTAGGAAGGGCCGGGTGAAGACGGCCCCGGCGCCGGGTAAGGATTCGGCAAGGGCCGGTGAGCACCGCCCGAGCGGTGGCGTGCGCGACGGTCCCCCCGTGGGTGCAGCCGTAGGCTGGCGGCCACGACACCCGGGAGGGGAGGGGCGTTGCACGACATTCCGGCACGGGTCCTGTTGGTCGAGGACGACGACGGCATCGCACGGCCGCTGGTCGCGGCGCTGTCCGCGTCCGGACACGAGGTCGTGCGGGTCGCCACCGGACGTGAGGCGCTGACGGCGGCACGCGCGGCGGACGCGGTCGTGCTCGACCTGGGACTGCCGGACATCGACGGCGTCGAGGTGTGTCGACGGCTGCGACGCGATCTCGGGGCGGACCTCCCCATCCTGGTGCTGACCGCCCGGACCACGGAGACGGAGGTCGTCGTCGGGCTCGACGCCGGCGCGGACGACTACGTCACCAAGCCGTTCCGTCTGGCGGAGCTGCAGGCGCGTCTGCGTGCCCTGTTGCGCCGGGCGGCCGCGGCCCGCCCGCGCCTGGCCGAGGAGCTGGTCGTCCGCGACGTGCGGGTGGACGTCGCCGGTCGACGGGCCTGGCGGGGCGGGCGGGAGCTCGACCTCTCGCCCAAGGAGTTCGACCTGTTGGCGTTGCTGGTCGCCCGTGCCGGCAGCGTGGTGACCCGCGAGGAGCTGGCCCGGGAGGTGTGGGACACCCGCTGGATGGGTGCGTCCAAGACCATCGACGTCCACGTCTCGTCGTTGCGGCGCAAGCTGGGCGACGATCCGGCCGACCCCCGCTACGTCACCACGGTCCGGGGGGTGGGTCTGCGTTTCGAGCTGGCCTCGGAGGAGACGGGCCTGGCCGGCGGCCCGGCGGCGGGGTCTGGGCCGAGCTCGGACGCGGACGCATGAGACATCGTCTCGTCGTCTCGGCGGCCGCCCTGGTGCTGACGGCGCTGCTCGCCTTCGCCCTGCCGTTGGCGTTGGCGGTGCGGGGACTGGTCGAGCAGCGGGCGCTGGACGGGCTGCAGGGGACCGTCGAACCGATCGCCCTCGTGCTGGACGCCTCGTCGCGCACGTGCGCGGAGCTGCAGTTGCGCGTGGCGCAGCTCGCGGACCTGCCGCTCGCCTTCACCGTGGTGACCACGGACGGGCAGCTGGTGGTCACGACCGCGGCCGGCGGCTCGCCGGCGCTGGGCGGTGAGCTGGTCGACGCGGCCGCCGGTCGGCCGGGGCGGGTGGTGGACCCGCAGCGGGTGGCGGTGGCCATGCGGCTGTCCACCCAGGTGTGTGGGCAGGGCCTGCTGCTGCACGCGGCGGGGGACGCTGCACCGGTGCGCACCCAGGTCCGGGGAGCCTGGCTGCTGATCGCCGGCGTGGCCGGCGGTGTCGCGGCCCTGGCCGGGGCGATCGCCTGGGTGCTCGGGCGCCGCTTGGCGCAGCCGTTCGAACGGCTGGCGACCTCCGCCGCCCGCCTCGGTGAGGGGGACTTCACGGCGCGGGCCCCGCGCAGCGGGCTCGAGGAGGCGGACCGCATCGCCGACGCGCTCGACGACACGGCCGGCCGACTGGGACGATCGGTGGATCGGGCCAACGCCTTCGCTGCGGACGCCTCCCACCAGCTCCGTACGCCGCTGACGGCCCTGCGGCTGCATCTGGAGTCGCTCGCGGTCGGAGCTCCCGGCCCCTCGGTCGACGCGGCACTCGAGGAGGCCGATCGGCTGGAGGCCACCATCGAGGAGCTGGTGGCGCTGACCCGGCCAGATGCCGCTGCGGGGGATCTCGACCTGACGGAGCTCGTCCGGGAGCGCCTACCGGCCTGGGAGGACCTGGCCGCCCAGCAGGGGCGCGAGGTGGTCTTCGAGGCGTTGCCGGTCCCGTTGGTGCGGGCGCGCCCGGGCGCGGTCGGCCAGGCGCTGCAGGTGCTGCTGGACAACGCGTTGCGGCACGCTCGGGGCCGGGTGACGGTG
This sequence comes from Egicoccus halophilus, assembly GCF_004300825.1. NCBI lineage: Bacteria > Bacillati > Actinomycetota > Nitriliruptoria > Egicoccales > Egicoccaceae > Egicoccus > Egicoccus halophilus. The sequence goes on along the minus strand of NZ_CP036250.1, from coordinate 2,744,094 downwards.
CGGCTCGCCCCGGCGCTGCCGAGCGAGCCACGCGGAACGGTCCGCCTGTGTGTGCTCGACGAGGGGCTCCGGACACCGGGGCCGGGCGGCGGCGCCCCGGCGACCCGCGGCACGACGACGTCCGAGGAGGTGCGGCGAGGCGGACGGTCCGGCTCCGCAGGAGCGCGTCCGGGGACACGGGAGGCGGAGCGGGGCCTCGGGGCGGGGGGTCGGGGCCTGCCGTTGGCGCGTGCGCTGGTCGCCGCGGAGGGGGGCGAGCTGTCGCTGCACCTCGATCCCGTCGGTTCGGCCGCCTGTCTGCTGTTGCCCGCGGCCCGCGAACGTACTTGAGTGGCGCACGCCAATGGCCGACGTGTCGGGGGGCGGGCGGTACCGTGCCGGTCCACGGTCGTCGCCCACCGTGCCGTGACCGCCGCACGCGTCGACTCGAGCAAGCGAAGGACGCCCGTGTCCCTCCGTCGTCATCCGTCCCGGCGGCGTCTGCGTGCCGTCGCCGCGGTCGCGGCGGTACTCGTCGTGGTGCCCACGACGGCTGCGGCGCAACCGCGTGACGACGGCCGCAGCGGCGACTCGCGCACCAGTGACGAGGTCGCGCGCGAGCTGGGTGAGGCCGACGAGGAGGCGGGGGACCTGAGCTCGGAACTCGGCCGGGTCCACGAGGACCTGCTGGCCGCCGAGGAGGAGCTCGCGCAGCTCGCACTCCAGCTCGACGACGCACGGGGGCGGCTCCGCGCCGCCGAGGGACAGGTCGCGCTGGCCGAGGTGGCACGCGAGGAGGCCGAGCGGGCGCAGCGCACCGCGGAGGCCGAGCACCGGCGTCGTGAACGTGCGCTCGAGCGCACCCGCCAGCGACTGTTGGACGAGGAGCAGCTGTTGACCCAGCAGCTCGTCGAGACGTTCAAGTACGGCACGGCGGGTGCCACGCGCGGCGCCATGGTCATCGAGGTGCTGCGTCGCGCCGAGGATCCCAACAGCTTCGCCGTCGGCCTCAAGCAGCTCAAGGTGGTCGTGGACACCCAGGAGTCCACCGTCCAGCAGGTGTTCGCCCTGCGCGAGCGTCGTACGACCCAGGAACGTGACGCGGCCCGGGCACGCAGCCGGGCGACGCAGGCCGCGACCGAGGCGGCCGACACCCTCGCGTGGGTCGAGGACCTGCAGGCGCAGGAGGCCGCGCTCACCGCCGAGATCGAGCAGGCGGAGCTGCGGCAGCGTGAGGTCCTCGCCGGGCTCCAGGCCGACGCCGAGCAGACCACCGACCTGCTGGCGCGGGTCGATGTGCGCCGCGCCGAGCTGCAGGTCGAACTCGTCGAGCGACGCCTGGCCGAGGACGCCGAGCGTCGGGAGCGGGAGATGGCGGCGGCCGTCCTCGGCCGGAGCCTCGGCGGCCCGTCGGTCGCCGGTGGCTTCTGTCCGGTGGAGGGTGCGGTGGCCAACCGCGACTTCAGCAACGACTGGGGCTACCCCCGCTCGGGTGGCCGGACGCACGAGGGCACCGACATGTTCGCCGACCGTGGCGTGGCCGTGGTGGCCATCGCCGAGGGCACGGTCGTGCGGGTGAACCCGGCCGACTCGCCGACGAGCCTGGGCGGCGTCACCGTCACGTACCGGACCGCCGACGGCAGCGAGTGGTACAACGCCCACCTCGACACGATCGCCGAGGACCTGACGGTGGGCACCACGGTGGCGGCGGGCGAGCAGATCGGGACCGTGGGCAACACGGGCAACGCCCGTACCACGCCACCGCACCTCCACCTGGGACGTCGGATCGACGGGGCGTGGGTCAACCCGTACCCGACGATCGCCGGGCTCTGCCGCTGAGCGTCAGCGCGGCCGGCTCGGATTCTGAGCGTCAGCGCGGCCGGCTCGGATTCTGAGCGTCAGCGCGGCCGGCTCGGATTCTGAGCGTCAGCGCGGCCGGCTCGGATTCTGAGCGCCAGCGCGGCCGGCCCGAATTCTGCGCGTCAGCGCGCGGAGCGGGTGCCCTCTGGTGGCGCCGGATCGACGTCGGGCAGGGCGAGCCGCGGCAGGGCGAGGTGCACCAGCGGACCGATGCCGAGCGCGAAGACCAGTGTGCCGGCGCCGACGGTGCCGCCGAGCAGCCAGCCCAGGGCGAGCACGCTCAGCTCCAGGCCGGCCCGCACCAGCCCGACCGGCAGGCCGCGTCGTGCCAGGCCGGTCATGATGCCGTCGCGTGGCCCCGAGCCGAGACCGGCGCCGATGTAGTAGCCCGAGCCGATCCCGAACAGGACCGGTCCGGCGAGCATCAGCACCCACCGCTGCCACAGTGCGGCGGGGGTCGTCAGCACCAGCAGGGTGACGTCGATCACCACGCCGATGACCAGCACGTTGAGCACGGTGCCCAGGCCCGGACGCTCCCGCAACGGCAGCCAGGCGACGAGCACCAGCAGGCCCACGAGGATCCCGACGGTCCCGATCGGGATGCCGCTCAGGCGGGACAGCCCCTGGTGGAGCACGTCCCAGGGGCCGAGCCCGAGGTCGGCCGCCACCATGACGGCGATGCCGAGCCCGCACAGCACGAGGCCGAGCAGCAGGCGTGGCAGCCGGCGGCGCAGCTCGGGACGGAGGACGAGGGCGGGCACGCGCGGACGTTAGCCGTCGGGATCGAGCCACGGGTCCACGTCGTCGCGCACGGCCTCGAGCTCACGGCGATCGTCCTCCCGGTCGCGTCGACGGCCCTTGATGCGGCTCCAGATCGGCGGGAACAGGCTCACGAGGTGTCGATGTCCGCGCGCCGCCGCGGCGAAGGCCCGACCGGGAGCCGAGTCGGCGAGTTCGTCGAGGTCCTCGGGCAGCGGCAGGTCCACGCGCCACAGTTGCTCGTTCTCGCGTTCGCGTCGGGCGCCGAGGTGGTCGAACACCTCCAGCATGGCGTGGTTGCCCGCCAGCACGTAGTTGCGGAACACCCGCACGCCATTGGCGCGGGCGCGGGCGGCCAGTGCTCCCAACAGCAGGGTGCCGGCCCCCTGGCCGTGGTAGGCGTCGGCGACCGTGATGGCGGCTTCGGCGGTCTCACGTTCGTAGGGCTCGCGCACGTAGCGGGCGACGCCGACCCCGGCCCGTTCCGGGCGGTCGAGGTCGACGGCGACGAGGGCCTCGTGGTCGACGTGGTCGACCTCGGTCAGGTAGGTCAGCTGCTCCTCGGACAGCTCGTCGACGGCGCTGTGGAAGCGCAGGTAGCGCGATGCGGGGGAGAGCTCCGCGAAGCCGGCCGCCAGCCGGTCGCGGTCCTCGGGGCGGATCTGGCGGATGAGTACCGCGGTGCCGTCGCGCAACTCGACCCGGCGGTGCCAGGCGTCCGGAGCGACCGCGTCGTGGTCGAGCGGCGGCTCGACCGCTTCGGCGTCGGAGGCGCCGGTCCCGGGCGGGCTCGGTAGGACCGCGTCGGGATCGACCGGGTCGGACTCGGGGGTCACGGTGCCTCCTGTGGGCGGCGTGGGCTCACGCGCCGGGGTAGGGCGCACGCACCTCGACACCCACCTGTCGCAGGCGTCGCGTCACCGCGATCTTGGTGGCGGTGCCCAGCGGCGTCCCCTCGCGTACCCGGGCGGAGCCGAGCACGCCACGCTGTCGCCAGGCTTCCTTGCGCACCCGCAGGCCGGGGCTGCCGACCTCCAGCCGCAGCCATGGCAGCAGCTCCAGGTAGGCGTCCCAGGCGGCCGCGGGGTCCTCCGCGCGGTAGCGGGAGGCGAGCGCACCCAGACGCTCCGGGACGGCCGAGCCGGCGGTGGTGCCGAGTGCGCCGGCCTCGACCTCCTCGGGCAGGAACAGACCGGCCAGTCCGCCGAGCGTCGCGGGACGGCCCTCGCCGGCGATCCCGGCCACGAGGTCACCGGGCGGTGCGGCCTCCACGACCACCGCACCCGCCCCGAGGTCCTCGGCGAGGGCGAGCAGGGCCGGTGCGTCGAGTCGGGCGCCGGTGACCGCGGGGACGTGGTGCAACCACAGCGGCACGCCGAGCTCCGCCACGGCGGTCAGCGCCTCGCCCCGGTCCGCGCCCGCCGGGACGGCCGCGACGAGCAGGTCGGCGCCGGCCGAGGCGGCCGCACGGGCCATGGGCAGTGCCCCCGGGCCGGTCGACGCCAGTCCGACCGCGACCGGCAGTCCCGCCGCGCCGCGTCGGGTGGCCGCGACCACGTCGGCGACCTCCTCGAGGCGCAGCGCACCGGGCTCCCCGCTCCCCGTCCCGAGCACGGCGACCCCGTCGACGCCGGCGGCCGCCGTGGTCGCGGCGAGGGCGGACTGCCCGTCGAGGTCGAGGGTCGCGTCGTCGTGGAAGGCGGTCGGGAGGAAGGGCTGGGTGCGGAAGATGGCCATGACCTCACGCTACCGCCGACCGTGCCCGGTGACCGCACTGTCCCAGTGGACGATGGCCGTGCACTGTGTCAACCTACGCGCGCGTGTGGTCATCGGGAGGGGCGGGACGAGGTGCGGATCCTCTCGAGCCTCCTGCTGTCCGCCCTGGCGCTGGCAGCATCGGTCACGGCCGGCTGTGCCGCGAGCGCCGTCCCGTCGGAGCCGACCCTGGTGCGGGTCATCATGGCCGACGACTGGGCCAGCGCACCGGCGGTGCGCGAGGTGATCGACGAGTTCGAGCGTGAACACGACCGGGTGCGGGTCCAGGTGCAGGCGGTGCCGTTCTCGCAGATCCCGGACCTGGTCGCCTCCGCGCAGCGCCTCGAGCAGCCCTACGACCTGGCGCACTGGCACGCGTTCGCCGCTGCGGCGGCCGGGCTGGCCACGCCGCTGGACGAGCGATGGGAGGAGGCGGGGCTCCGAGCCGGCGACTTCCTTCCCGGTGCGGTCGAGGACGTGACGTGGCTCGGTGCACGCTACGGCGTGCCGCTGGACACCAACGCCCTGGTCCTGCTCGCCGACGAGCACATGCTCGAGGCCGCCCGGCTCAAGCCCGAGGACCTCGCCACCCCACAGGGATTCCGTGCCGCCGCGGAGGCGGTGACGGCGTCGGGTGCGGCGTCGTGGATGATGCCGGTCTCCACGAGCAGCTGGCAGGCCTACGGTTGGATCCGCGCGCTGGGTGGGGAGGTCGTCGAGGTCGACTCCCGCACGGGTCGGCCCACGTTCACCTTCGACGACCCGGCCACCGTCACGGCGCTGGAGTACCTGGTCGAGCTCGCCACCTCGGAGTTCACGCCGCCGCCGTACGGACCCGACTTCGCCGCCGATGCGGTCCAGGCGTTCGTCAACGGCGACACCGCCGTGCATGCCACCGGGTCGTGGGACCTGCGTGTCGTCGCCCGCAACGCCACGCGGGACCTGGACCTGCGGGTGCTGCCCCTGCCCCAGCAGGACCCGGAGCGGCCGGTGACGGTGCTCGGTGGCTCGAGCCTGTTCCTGCCCCAGGGGGCGGGGCAGCCGGAGCTCGCGTTCGCGCTGGCGCTGCGGCTGACCGACGACGAGGTGGCCGTGCGCCTGGCCACCGAGGAGGGGCGGCTGCCGGCCCGGGTGCGGGTGTTCCGTGATCCGGTGTTCACCGACGACCCGCTGCTGTCGGACTTCGTCCCCCGGCTGTCCGACGCCCGGGTGATGCCGCTGATCGCCTATCCGGACATCGCGCAGGCGTTCTCCGAGGCGCTCAACGCGGTGATCACCGGACGCCAGGAGGCGGCCGAGGCGATGGCGGGCCTGCAGGACCACGCCGAGGCGTGGCTGGCGACCCGGCCGGCCGGGTGAGCACCCTGCGGGCGGTGTTCGACCGCGAGGCCTCGCTGCTGCCCAAGATCCTGATGGCCTTCCTGGTCGTGCTGATCCTCGCGAGCGGGGTGACGCTGGTGCTCGAGACGCGGCTGACGCGGCAGGCGCTGCGGGAGCAGGCCCGGCTGCTCACGGTCGAGCAGGGCAATGCCCTGGACTTCGAGGTGCAACGCGACGGGCTGCGGACCAACCTGCTGCTCAACACGCTCGCCCAGCAGCTGCTGAGCGACTCGGCGACCCCAGCGGCCTACCAGCGGGGCCTGGCCGACCTGCTCTCGACGGTGGGGACCAGCGAACCGAACCTGGAGCTGGGCGGGGTCGTGGACGTCCGTGGGGGCGAACTGGTGCAGCGGTTGCCGGCACGCACGACCGTCGCGCCCCTCGACCCCGACGAGCTCGACGGCGTCTCCTTCAGCGAGCTGGCCGGCCAGCGGATCGTGCCGCTCGAGAACGGCTCCTGGGGGCTGGTGTACGTCGCGCCCGTACAGCAGCTCGGGGAGCCGTTGCTGGTCGTCGTCGGTTTCGAGCTCTCCGACGCCCGTGCCCGGGAGGTCGGCCGCCTCACCGGCGTGGACCGGGTCGAGATCGTGGTGGACGGCACGGTGGTCGCCTCCTCGGACGGGCACGCGGTCGGTGACCCGGCGCTGGGTGACCCGTCGCTGCAGCGCGAGACCCAACAGGTCGACGACCGCCGACTCGTGCGCTACGTCGCCATCGGGGCCGAGCGCAGCTGGGGACGTCCGGGCGCGATCGGCCTGGTGACCGCGGACCCGCTGGCCGCGCTCGACGCCCGCCTGACCCGCACGCGGGTGCTGATGGTCACGCTGCTCATCGCGTTGGGGGGCTCGCTGGCGTTCGCGTTGGCACGCGTCATGATCCGACCGATCGTGTCCCTGACGGACACGGCGACGGCGATCGCCGGGGGTGACCTCGACCGCAGCTTCACGGTGGAACGGCGCGACGAGATCGGTGCGCTGGCCGGGGCGCTCGAGCGCATGCGCCGGGCCCTGCGGGCGCAGCTGCTGGTCATCCGCCAGCAGGCGGAGGCGCTGCAGGAGGCGGCCCGTCGGATCGTCGGCGTCCAGGACGAGGAGCGGCGCCGGGTGGCCCAGGACCTCCACGACGGCATCCAACAGCAGTTGGTGGTGCTGCGCATGCAGGTGGGCGCCGCTCGGCACCGGTTGCGCGACGACCCGGGGGAGGTCGACGCGGTGACCGACCAGATGGCCAGCTCGATCGACGGGATCCTCGACGAACTGCGCGCCACCGGACAGGCGTTGTTCCCGTCGATCCTGCGGGACCGCGGGCTCGGTGGCGCCCTGCACAGCCTCGCGAGCCGGTCGGCCACGCCGGTGGACGTGGTGCTCGATCCCGATCCACTGCCCCGCAGCGACGAGGCGGTCGAGACCAACGCCTACTTCCTGATCTCGGAGGCGGTGGCCAATGCCCTCAAGCACGCCCGGGCCACCCGGATCGCGATCGAGGTCCGTCACGAGGGCGAGATGCTGCGGGTCAGCGTGGTCGACGACGGGGTCGGCTTCCGCCCCGATCGCACGGTCCACTCGGGGGGCGTCGTCCATCTGCGCGACCGGGTGAACGCGTTGGGCGGCTCGCTGCAGCTGCTCTCCAACCCCGGTGAGGGCACGTCGATGACGGCGCTGCTGCCGCAGCGCCGGTCAGTCGGTCGAGCGCTGGAGGTAGAACAGCACGGCGGCGACCCGGCGGTTGAGCTCGAGCTCCTCGGACAGGCCGAGCTTGCGGAAGATGGAATTGGTGTGCTTCTCGACCGACCGGTCGGTGATGGACAGCTCCCGGCCGATCGCGACGTTCCCCCGACCTGACGCCATGAGCGCCAGGACCTCGAGCTCCCGTGGCGTCAGACCGGCCAGTTTCGAGGCCGTGCGTCGCCGCTGCGCGTCGAGCAGACCCTCGACGATGCGGGGGTCCAGGATCGAGCCCCCGGCGCGGACCTCCTCGATCGCCTGCACCAGGCGGTCGGCGTCGCCGAGCCGTTCCTTGAGCAGGTAGGCCACCCCGTCGGAGCCGTCCTTGAGCAGCTCGAGCGCGTACTCGGGGTCGGCGTGCTGGGAGAGCACCACGATGCCGGTGCCCCGGCGCAGGCCACGGATGCGGTGGGCGAGGTCGATGCCCTCGGTGGTGAACGTGGGAGGCATCCGGATGTCGAGCATCACGACGTCGGGGTCGCACTCCTCGAGCAGCTCGAGGACACCTTCGGCGTCCGACGCGGCACCGAGCACCTGCAGACGCGGGTGTGCCGCGAGCACCGATCGTGCCCCCTCCCGCACCAGGTAGTCGTCCTCCGCGATGAGGAGCGTGGTCCGTGTCGCACCGGCCTGCACACCTCGCCTCCTGGTCGATCCAGAGACTAGGCGGTCTCCGGCGGGTCGGACGACCAGGGGTGAGGTGGTGCTAGCACCACCTCGCAAGTGTCGTAGGGGCACGGTTCCGTCCGCTCACCGACCGTGCGACCATGCGCCTGCGCTCGGCACGGCTCCGCTCGCCCGATCTCGGGTGAGCGGCGGAGGTGGAGGAGACGCGGACGGTCGGGGACTGCGGTATCGGTGGCCGCGCGGGGGGCGGCCACGGACCGTAGGGCCGTCCGCGTCACCTCGACCCGAGTCCTGGTGGCCGGCCGCTCAGCCGCGATGGCCGGCGGTCGTGGTCGTTCCCGGCGACGTCGGCGCCTCGGCGTCCGGACGTCCACCCTGCCGCTGCCGGCGTTGCGTGACCAGCCAGGCGACGTAGGTCACCACGGCCAGCACCGCGAACGAGTGCCACTGCATGGCGTACGAGAAGTGGTTCGCCTCGTCGAGCACCGGTGGGGCGGGGGGGACGGGCATCGCGTCGTAGGCGACCGGCTCGTCGGTCTGCAGGCGCAGGACCATGGGGTAGAGCGTGCCGTCCACCTGCTGGTCGAGGCGCGCCGTGTCGGCGTGGAACACCCGCTCCATGTGGCCCTCGGCCGGATCCTGGGGCCCGCGCGGCGGATTGGGCACCGGGCGCTCGAGGATGCCGTGCAGCTCGACCTCGCCCGTGGGCGGTGCGGCCTCGGCGACCGGTGGGGTGTCCAACGCGGCGGGCACGAACCCCCGTCGGACGAGCACCACGCCGCCGTCGGTCAGGTCGAACGGGGTGAGGATCGAGAACCCCTGCTGGTTCTGATGCTGTGCACCGCGCTGGAGCAGCTCCTGCGCCGGCCGGAACGTGCCGCGCGCCGTGACCGGCCGGTACTCCAGTTCCGCCTCGTCGACCGTCGGGGCTCCCACGAGCTCGCCCAACGCGACCGGGTCGTTCTGCAATCGTTGCTCCAGCAGGGCGTTGTTCTCGCGCACCTGGGCGAGGCGGTCGAACTGCCATTGCCCGAGCACGACGCAGGTCGCCGCGACGAACAGGACCAGCGCGTGGCTGAGAAGGGCGCGAGGGCGCAGGAGATCGGTGAGCATCGGTGTGCAGGGTACCCCCGTGCCGGCGCCGGCTAGCTATCCCACGGTCGTAGGTGTCAAGCAGCCAGGGTGAGCCGGTGTGCCCAGGCGATGTGTTCGTCGTAGATGGTGTGGTGGCGTAGGCAGCCGTGGAGGATGCCCACGAGCCGGTTGCCGAGGGCGCGCAGGGCGCGGTGGTGGGTGTCGCCCGCGGCGCGGCGTTGGTCGTAGAAGGCGCGTGCGCCGGGGCTGGCGGTGATGGCGGAGAAGGCCCACTGGTAGCAGGCGTCAGCCAGGCGTTTGTTGCGGGCGTAGCGGGCGAGCACGACGTGGTGTTTGCCGGAGGCTTTGGTGATCGGTGACGTGCCGGCGTAGTTCTTGCGAGACTTCGCGGTGTCGTAGCGGTTCGGGTCATCGCCGAACTCTGCGAGCACCCGGGCGCCGAGGATCATCCCCAGTCCTGGCAGGGAACGGATGATCTTGGCGTCCGGGTGCGCCTCAAAACGTTCGTTCAACTGCTGTTCGAGCTGGCTGATCTGGGTCTGGATCGTGGCGATGACCGCGACCAGCGAGGACACCACCTCGCCCATCGTGTCGGCGACGATGGCGGGGGCGTGGAGATGCTCGGCGCGCAGGGCGGTCTGGATCTCGATGGTGCGCCGGTCGATGTTGCGTTGCCGGCCCCCACGCCGGAGTGCCGCGGCGATCTTGGATCGTGACAGCCGCCGGCCCTGCTCAGGCGTCGACGCAACCGCCAAGAGCGCCAGCGCGTCACCCGACGCCAGATCGTCGAACGCTTCGAGTGCAGCGGGGTAGAACTCCCGCAACGTCGAGCGCAGCTGGTTGGCCTGCCGCTGACGGGTCCACACCAGCCCCTGATGGGCCCGTGCGAGCACCTTGACCGCGACGGCGAGCTCGCTGTCGCCGGCCACGGGCCGGTGGTTGCGCACATCGGTGCGGGCCAGGTCGGCTAGCACCTTGGCGTCCCCGGGGTCGGACTTCGCACCCGAGGTCGAGTGCCGTGTCCGGTAGGCGGCGGTCGAGACCGGGTTCACCGCGAACACCCGGTAGCCGGCAGCCACCAGCGCGGCGACGAACAGGCCCCGGTCGGTCTCTGTCGCGATCACCACGCTGGCCGGGTCCTGGGCGTGCTCGGCGATCAGGGCATGGAACCTGGCGATCCCTTCGACCCCGTCAGCTAGTCGCACCTGCGCGAGCTGCCGACCCTCGCGGTCCTGCAGGTGAACGTCGTGATGATCCTCTGCCCAATCGTGTCCTACGAACAACGCATCCATCGTCCTCCCGATCGTCGTGTGAGCCGAGGCGACCAGCAGCGCCCTAATGGTTCAGTGCTCGAAGCACGTCATCCCACCAGCCATCAAGGTCGACCTCACCGACCAGCCGGCGCACGATCTAGCCGTAGAACTCGAGGTCCTGCGTCATACAGTGCTGACCGACCGGCGGCTCTCGACCATCCTGCAGTAACACCGGACGGTCGACACCCATTAGCGTCGTGACGCTCGTCGGCGTCACCCTCAGGAGCGCACATGCACCGCCTGCACCACCGTGACGGCCACACCGGCTGGGACCGTAGGCGTGCGCCGCGTCGGCACGTCGATCCGGGCGACACGGTCGAGCTCGTCCTGGCCGACTGCTTCGGGGGTCAGCTCGGGCCCGACGCCACCGCGGACGCGATCGCCGCGCTGGACCTCGCCCGGGCCAACCCGCTGACCGGGCCCGTGGCCGTGCCGTCGGCCGCTCCCGGCGACACCCTGACGGTGGAGGTCCTGGCGATCGAGACGGGTCCGGTCGGGTGGACCGCGCTGATCCCCGGCTTCGGCCTGCTCGCCGACGAGTTCCCCGACCCGCACGTGGTCGTGTCCTCGCTCACCGACGGCACGGTCGACTTCGGCGGCTTCGCCCGCCTGCCGGCCCGTCCGTTCCTCGGCACGGTCGGGCTGGCCCCGGCCGCTACGGGGGAGCACTCGGTGATCCCGCCGCGCCGGGTCGGCGGCAACCTCGACTGCCGCGACGTGCGGGTGGGCGCCACCTTGTTGCTGCCCGTCGAGGTCCCGCACGCGCTGCTGTCGGTCGGCGACCCCCACGCCGCCCAGGGCGACGGCGAGGTCTGCGGCACGGCGGTGGAGACCTCCGCGACCGCGACGGTGCGGATCGGGCTGCGCCGCGGTGGAGACCTCCCGGCGCCGCAGCTCGAGCTGCCGGCCGGCGCCTCGTCACCGCACGGGCCACGCCTGGTGACCACCGGGGTCGGCCCCGACCTGTACGCCGCCGCGCGCGACGCCACCCGCGCGATGGTCGACCGGCTGGGCACCGACCACGGCCTGGCGCCGGTCGACGCCTACGCGCTGTGCTCGGTCGCGGCGGACCTGCGCATCGTCGAGGTCGTCGACGCGCCCAACTGGGTCGTCGCCCTCGATCTCGATCTCACCGTGCTTCGCTGACGCCCGCCCATGCGGCGGGCCGGGCGGGTGCCGCCGCTGCGGTTCGCGCCCGCACACCGGGCAGCAGAACCGGCCGCAGACCGATCAGCCCGCGCCGCCGACGCGCACGTCGCGGGCGCCCATGCGGGCGGCGTCCGCGGTGCGGTCGTCGGGCATCTGCTGCGACTCCATCTCGGCGGCGACCCGGGCCTCGTAGTGCTCGATCTCCCGGGCGATGTCGTCGTCGTCCCAGTCCAGCACCTCGCCCATCAGCGGGGCGACGTCCCGGGCGGCGGCCAGGCCGCGGTCGAAGGTCTCGATCGAGATGCGGGTGCGTCGGGTCAGCAGGTCGTCGAGGTGCAGCGCGCCCTCGTGGCTGGCGGCGTAGACCGCCTCGACCTGGAGGTAGTCCTCGGCACCGGCGATCCGCGCCCCGAGTTCGGGCCGGTCGGCGAGCAGGTCCAGCAGCTGGGTCACCATGCTGCCGTAGCGGCGCAGCAGGTGCTCGATGCGGCTGGGGTGCAGGCCGACCTCCGCGGCGAGCCGCTCCCGGCGGTTCCACAGGGCATGCCACCCGTGGGCCCCCAGCAACGGGGTCCGGTCGGTCACACAGGCCGGCACCCGCTGGTTGAGGCTGCGGGCGGCGGCGTCCACGGCGTCCTTCGCCATCACGCGGTAGGTGGTGTACTTGCCCCCGGCGATGGTGATCATGCCGGCCACCGTCTGTGCGACGGCGTGCTCGCGCGAGAGCTGACTGGTGGCCTCCGACTCGCCCGACAACAGGGGGCGCAGGCCCGCCTGCACGCCTTCGACGTCGGCGTGGGTCAGCGGGGTGCGCAACACCCCGTTGACCCGGTCGAGCAGGTACTGGATGTCGCTGGCGGACGCGGCCGGATGTGCCAGGTCGAGGTTCCAGTCCGTGTCGGTGGTGCCCAGCAACCAGTGCCGTCCCCAGGGGATCACGAACAGCACGCTCGTCTCGGTGCGCAGGATCATGCCGGTGTCGGCGTGGATCCGGTCGCGGGGGACCACCAGGTGGATGCCCTTCGACGCCCGGACACGGATGCGTCCGCGGCCGGCCATCTCCTGGATGCCGTCGGCCCAGACGCCGGTCGCGTTGACGACCTGCCGTCCACGGACGTGCAGGTCCGTGCCGCCCTCCTGGTCACGCGCGACGACCCCGACGACCCGCTCGCCCTCGCGCAGCAGGTCGGTGACACGGGTGGAGGTCAGCACCGAGGCGCCGTACGAGGCGGCGGTACGGGCCAGCTCCATGGTGTGGCGGGCGTCGTCGACCTGCGCGTCCCAGTAACGGATGGCGCCGGTCAGCGCGTCCGACCGGAGCGACGGGACCAGGCGCATCGCGGCGCGGCGCGACAGCTGCTGGTGACGCGGCAACTGGCGGGCGCCGCCGAGGGTGTCGTAGAGGGTCACCCCGGCGGTGACGTAGGCGCGTTCCCACACGCGGTGGCGCAGCGGGTACAGGAAGGACACCGGTCGCACCAGGTGGGGGGCCAGGTCGTTGAGCAGCAGCCCTCGTTCGCGCAGGGCCTCCTGCACGAGCGAGAAGTTGAACTGCTCGAGGTAGCGCAGGCCGCCGTGGATCAGCTTCGACGACCGACTCGAGGTCCCGGCGGCGAGGTCGCGCTGCTCGAGCAGTGCGACGGTCAACCCACGGGTGGCGGCGTCGAGCGCGATGCCGGCTCCGGTCACGCCACCACCGACGACGACGAGATCGAAGACCTCCTCGCGCACCCGCGTCAGGTCGCGGCGACGACGGTCGGGGGAGAGGGCGGTGTCGTCCACGAGGAGGACCTTCGAACGCACGGCGACGGGCGGACGACGAGCGTAGGGCAGCCGTCTACGGTTGCCGCCCGCCACCCGGCCGTCGCGCCTGCCACCCGGCCGTCCCGGCCGCCGCCCGGTCCGCCCCGCCAGGAGACCTCACGTGTCTATCCACGCCTACGGGAACCGTCCGGACCAGGTCGCCGAGCTGTCGTTGCCCGACGGGGACGTGCCCGAGAACGGTTGGCCGGTCGTGGTGCTCCTGCACGGTGGGTTCTGGCGGCACCAGTACGTGCGGGAGCTGACGGCGCCGCTGGCACGCGACGTCGCCGCCCGCGGGATGGCGGCGTGGAACCTCGAGTACCGGCGGGTCCCGCCGCCCGACCAGGTGGTCGCGCCGGCCGACCGGGGCGGCTGGCCGGCGACGTTCGCCGACGTGGCGGCCGGGATCGACCGGCTGGCGGACCTCGACGCGCCGGTGGACCTGACGCGGGTCGCCGTCGTCGGTCACTCCGCCGGCGGGCACCTCGCGCTGTGGGCGACCGGACGGACGCGGTTGCCGGCGGGCGTGGTGGGAGCCGGCCCGCGGGTGACGCCCGCGGCGACGGTGGGGCTCGCGCCGGTCGCCGACCTCGTCGCGGGTCAGCACGCCGGCATGGGCAACGGCGCGATGGTCGACCTGCTCGGCGGTGCTCCGGACGTCGTCCCGGAGCGGTGGGCGCTGGCCGACCCCGTCGGTCTGGTCGGTCACGGTGTCCCCGTCCTGTTGGTGCACGGTGAGCAGGACGAGAGCGTGCCGACGAGCCAGAGCGAGACCTACGCGGCGGCGGTGCGGGCTGTCGGCGGCGAGGTCGAGCTCGCGACGGGTCCGGCCGACCACATGGCACTCATCGATCCGACGGAGCCGCTGTGGCAGCGTGCCGCTGCCTGGCTGGCCGCCCGGCTCGGCTCGAGGAGCGCGGAGGACTGACGCCCACGCCCGGGCCCGTCAGTCGGCGAGCGCGCCGCTGATCACCGTGACGGCGGCACCACCGACGTGCACCCGGTCGTCCACGACCCGGACGCGCAGGTGTCCGCCGCGCCGGGACAGCTGCCGGGCCGTGAGCGTGTCGCGGCCGAGCTCCTGTGCCCACCAGGGTCCCAGGGTCGCGTGGGCGGAGCCGGTGACCGGGTCCTCGGGAACCCCGAGCGCCGGCGCGAAGTAGCGGGAGACGAAGTCGTCGTCGCCGTCCGACGGCGCGGTCACGATCAGCCCACCCGAGCCGAGCCGGGCGACCTCGGCGAGGTCGGGGGCGAGTTCGTGCACGGCGCGTTCGTGGTCGAGGACGACCACGTCGTTGGCCTGGGCCTGGTCGTCCTGCGACGCGCCGGACGGGTCCACGTTGCCGGCGCTGCGACCGACGTAGCGGCCAGCGGCCGCGCCCAGTGCCGACGCCAGACGGGACGGTTCGGGGTGCGTCCGGACCGGCCACGCCGGCAGGTCCAGCCAGATCACGCGGTCCTCGGCGGTGGCGGTCAGCACACCGGACCGGGTGGCGAACCGCAGCGTCGCGTCGGCGGGCGCGCGGGCGTCCTGCCACAGCACGTGCGCGGCGGCGAGCGTCGCGTGGCCGCACAGGTCGACCTCGGTGGTCGGGGTGAACCAGCGCAGCCGCCAGGTGTCGCCGTCGGGTTCCGAGCGCACGAGGAAGGCCGTCTCGGAGGCGTTGACCTCGGTTGCGACCGCCTGCATCCACGCGACCGGCTGCGGCCGCTCGAGGAGTACGACGCCGGCCGGGTTCCCGGCGAACGCCTGCTCGGCGAACGCGTCGACGAGTCGGAACGGCGGCATGGAGAACCTCGCGTCGGGGGCCGACACGGTAGTCGTTCGCCTGTCCGGGCGGCCCGACACTGCCGGCAACTTCCCGAACGGCCAGTGTTCGACGGTTGAGGGTGGGCCGGGGGGTCGTCAGGCTCTCTGCGGCACGGCGAATCCCCGGGCCGGCCCCGCTGACGCAACGGCACTCGCTGCCGACGTCCCGGGGCCGGCGCTCCACCTCGACCCGATTGCGCGAACGCCCGCCACGACGCAGAGAAGGGACTTGCTCGCATGTGCGGTTTCAGCGGTGAACTCCGTTTCGACGGCGCCACCCCGGACGTCGGGGCGGTCTACCGGATGACGGGCCGCATGATCGCCCGTGGACCGGATGCCGAGGGCGTGTGGTCCGCCGGCCCGATGGCGATGGGCCACCGTCGCCTGTCGGTCATCGATCTGTCCTCGTGCGGTGACCAGCCGATGCACGACGCCGGTCTCGGTCTCACCCTCGTCTTCAACGGCTGCATCTACAACTACCAGCCGCTGCGCGAGGAGTTGCAGGCCGAGGGCTACGAGTTCTTCTCCACGTCGGACACCGAGGTGGTGCTCAAGGCCTACCACGCCTGGGGCGACGGCTTCGTCGAGAAGCTGCAGGGCATGTTCGCGTTCGTGATCTACGAGCGGGGGACGGGCCGCACCTTCCTCGGGCGCGACCGGTTCGGCATCAAGCCGCTGTACGTGGTCGACGAGCCCTCGCGGCTGCGCTTCGCCTCGAGCCTGCCGGCACTGGTCGCCGGCGGCGACATCGACACCTCCATCGACCCGGTCTCGCTGCACCACTACCTGACCTTCCACTCGGTCGTGCCCGCACCGCGGACCATCCTCAACGGGGTGCGCAAGGTCCCGCCGGCGACGACGATCGCGATCGAGGCGGACGGTTCGCGCACGACGACCGAGTTCTGGCGTCCCGACTTCACCCGTGACCCGGACCGCGCCGACTGGTCGGCGCGGGACTGGGAGGACGCCACGCTCGAGGCGCTGCGCAAGGCCGTGCAGTGGCGGCTGGTCGCCGACGTCCCGGTCGGTGTGCTGCTCTCGGGCGGGCTGGACTCGTCGCTGGTGGTCGGTCTGCTCGCCGAGGCGGGACAGCGCGACCTCAACACGTTCTCGATCGGTTTCGAGTCCTTCGGTGGCGAGGAAGGCGACGAGTTCAAGTACTCGGACGTCATCGCCGAGCGCTACGGCACCAACCACCACCGCCTGCGCATCGACACCGAGCGCATGCTCCCGGCCCTGGGGCAGGCCGTGCACGCCATGAGCGAGCCCATGGTGAGCCACGACGCGGTGGCGTTCTACCTGCTCAGCCAGGAGGTCAGCCAGCACGTCAAGGTGGTGCAGTCCGGTCAGGGCGCCGACGAGGTGTTCGCCGGCTACCACTGGTACCCGCCGATGCAGGCGCTCACCGACGAAGTCGGCGAGGCCGACCGTGAGCGGCTGGTCGCCGCAGCCGTCGACCGTTACGCGCAGGCCTTCTTCGACCGTCCGCACGCCGAGATGCAGCGGTTGGTCGGCAGGGACTACTGCCTCGAGGACGACGTCTCCCGCGCCCTGGTCGCCCAGCACTTCGCCATGCCCGGCGCGCAGAGCGCCACCGACATGGCCCTGCGTCTGGACTCGCAGATCATGCTCGTCGACGACCCGGTCAAGCGGGTCGACAACATGACCATGGCCTGGGGCCTGGAGGCACGGGTGCCGTTCCTCGACCACGAGGTGCTCGAGATCGCGGCCCGGATCCCGCCGGAGCTCAAGCTGGCCCAGGAGGGCAAGGGCGTGCTCAAGGAGGCGGCCCGCCGGGTCATCCCCAACGAGGTCATCGACCGTCCGAAGGGGTACTTCCCGGTCCCGGCGCTGAAGTACCTGCAAGGCCCGTACCTCGACCTCGTGCGCGATGCCCTGCACGCACCCGAGGCGCGCGAACGCGGCCTGTTCCAGCCGGACGCGGTCCAGCACCTTCTGGACGACCCCAACGGGCAGCTCACCCCCCTGCGAGGCAACAAGCTGTGGCAGTTGGCACTGCTGGAGCTGTGGCTGCAGACCCACGACGTGCGTCCGTGAGTCCGACGTCCGCGACGCGCGGATGCCGGGACCTGAAGGAGCGAGGGTGAACCCGACCCACGAGCGGGGGGTACGGGCCGCACGCGGCCACGTGCGTGATGCCTCCAAGCCCAACCACGGCGCCGGGCTCTCGACCCGGTCCTGGGACGTCCGCCCGCCGCACCTGACCGCCGATCTCGAGGCGGAGGTGACCCTCGAGTGCGGGTGGGGACGGCTGATCTTCGGGCAGACGTTCGCGTCCCACGAGGCCCTGGTCCGCACGGTGGCCGACGAGGAGCCCGGTCGGCGCGACATCTGCCTGTACGTGCGCGAACCCCACGTGCTGGTCGCGCACGCACCGCAGGAACTGTTCATCGACCCCAGCCACACCTACCGCAAGTGGCTGCACCAGCACCGGGCCGCCCGCGACCCGGTGCGCGGGGTGGTCGTGCGTGACCTGCGTTCGGAGCGCGACGCGGACGCGGTCAACCGCATCTACACCGCGGCCGGCATGGTGGTCGCGCCGGCCGAGGTGTTGTGGGCCAACCAGCGAACCTCGACGTTCACCTACCTCGTGGCCGAGGACGCCGACACGGGCGAGATCATCGGCACCGTCACCGGCGTCGACCACCGGGTCGCCTTCAACGATCCCGAGGACGGCACCAGTCTGTGGTGCCTGGCCGTGGACCCCCAGTCGCCGCGTCCGGGCGTCGGCCGTGCCCTGGTGAGCACCCTGCTCGACCGTTTCAAGGCGCGCGGTCGGGCCTATCTGGATTTGTCGGTGGTCCACGACAACGAGCCGGCGATCGGGTTGTACGAGAAGCTCGGCTTCGTCCGCGTCCCGGTGTTCTGCGTCAAGCGCAAGAACCCGATCAACGAGCGGCTGTTCTCGGCCGCGCCCGCCGAGCGGCTCGACGACCTCAATCCCTACGCCCGGCTGCTGGCCGACGAGGCCCTGCGGCGGGGCATCTCCGTGGAGGTGCTCGACGCGGAGAGCGGACTGATGCAGCTCACCCACGGTGGCCGCAGCGTGCAGACGCGCGAGTCGCTGTCGGAATTGACCAGCGCCGTCGCGATGAGCAAGTGCGACGACAAGCGGTTGACGAACCGGCTGTTCGTCGAAGCCGGCCTGCGGGTCCCGCGCGGAGCGGTGGCCACCGACGGGCCACAGGACGAGGTGCTGCTCGAGGAGCTCGGCCAGCTGGTGGTCAAGCCCGCGCGCGGGGAGCAGGGGCAGGGCATCACCGTCGGGGTGCACACCGTCGAGGAGCTGCGCGAGGCCATCCGTCTCGCGAGGACCTACTGCCCCAACGTGCTGCTCGAGGAGTGCGTGACGGGACGGGACCTGCGCATCGTGGTCATCGGCCACCAGGTCGTCGCGGCCGCGATCCGTCGGCCCGCCACCGTGGTGGGCACGGGCAGGCACACGGTGCGGGAGCTGATCGAGTCGACCTCGCGCCGCCGTGCGGCGGCGACCAGTGGCGAGTCCGAGATCCCGCTCGACGCGGTGACCGAGAAGGCGTGTGCCGACAACGGGTTCGCCTTCGACGACGTGCTGCCCAAGGGCGAGGAGCTCGAGGTGCGGCGGACGGCGAACCTGCACACGGGCGGGACCATCCACGACGTGACCGAGAAGCTGCACCCGACGCTTGCCGACGCCGCCGTGCGGGCGAGTCGCAAGCTCGACATCCCCGTCGTCGGCCTCGACATGCTGGTCCCGGACGTCTCGGGCGAGCAGTACGTGTTCATCGAGGCCAACGAGCGACCCGGCCTCGCCAACCACGAGCCGCAGCCGACGGCGCAGAAGTTCATCGACCTGCTGTTCCCCGCCACCCGCCCGCTGCCGCGTGGCTGGGAGCCGGCGGGTCCGTCGACCGACCACCGGGCGGCCGACGAGGAGGAGTGAGGGCCTGCGGGGGCAGCGGGGGCAGTACGGTGCCGCCCCGATGAGCACCGACGCCCGCAGCCCCGCCCACGCCGACCGTGCCGACCGCCTCGCCGGCCGACTGGCCGTGCCCGTACTGGTCGCGGCCCTGGCGTCGATCCCGGCCACCTTCCTGACGCTGTTCGACGACCCGTACGCCACCGCCGGCTCCGTGGTGAACCTGCTCTCCGGCGCGGTCCTGGTGGCCGAGACCGTGGTGCTCTTCGCCGTCGCCGAGGACCGTCGTGACTGGTTGCGTCGCCACCGGTGGCTGGTCGCCTTCACGGCCGTGCTCGTGCCGGCCGTGGTGTTCGCGGTCGGGCCCGTGCAGTTGCTGCGGCTGGTTCGCCTCGCCGGCGCGCTGCGCATCCTGCGGGTGCGGCGCATCGTGAAGGCCGGCCGGATCCTCCAGGACCGCCACGAGCTCACCGGGCGAGGTGCGCGCGTGCTCACGGGCGCGCTGATCCTGGCGGGGGCGCTGTTCGTCGGCCTGGTGCTGACCGACCCGACGGCGGTCGGGGAGTCCCAGCAGTTCCTCGACGCGGTCACCGACCGCGTCGGTGCCTTCGGGATCCTGCTGGCGGGGGTGCTGCTGGGTGCGGCGACCTACGTCGTCCGCGAGCGGCGGGCACGTGACGGCGAGGAGGAGCCCGACTGACCGGGGGCCGGTGCGCGATTCCGCACCGGCCGCGTACCGCACCGACAGCGTTCCGGCGCGTGTCGTCACCGGATCAGGGGTCCGCGCTGCCGCCGGCGTCGTCGACCGGGTCGTCCGGGGTGGTGGGGGTCCCGAGGTCGTCGGTCGCGTCGTCGGGGGCCGGGCTGGTCTCGGTGGTGTCGGTGTCGGTCCCGTCGTCGCCACAGCCGGCCACCGCCAGGGCGAGAGCCGCAGCGGTGGCGAGTGCTGGCAGTCGTCTGCGGTGCACGTCTCTCCTCCAACAGGTCAAGGGTCGGACGCACGATGCCGGCGCGCCCCGACCACCGCCGTCACGCAAGACGGTCGGAGGGTCGGGTTGCGAGCCGCCAGAGGCCGACGCCCGGACCACCGGCGGTGGCCGGGACGGTGCGGCTCAGAACAGCAGCATCGTCGCCAGCAGCACCACGACCGCGAGCCCGGCGGTGCGCACGGCGGCGGACCGGGCCCGTGACGCCTCGACGAACAGCAGCTTGCCGGCGACGAACCCGCCGAGCAGGCCACCGAGGTGCCCACCGACCGAGATGCCGGGCAGCAGGAACGTGATCACCAGGTTGAGCAGCACCAGGCTGCCCACGTCGGTCCGCCACGGATCGACGCCGCGGGCACGCATGCCGGCCATGGCCGCACCCATCAGGCCGAACACGGCGCCGGACGCGCCGATGGTGACGCCGAACGGGCTGGTGGCGAACACCCACCCGAGCAGCGGGATCTCGGCCAACGGCGTGGAGGCGGTCAACCAGGCCAGGCCGACCACGCCGAGGCTGCCGCCGGCGAGCCCGGCCAGGTACAGCGCGCCGAAGCGCAGGTGTCCGAGCACGGGTTCGAGCATCTCGCCCAGCCGCCAGAGCAGCAGGCCGTTGAACGCGACGTGCATCAGGTTGGCGTGCAGGAAGGCACTGGTCACCAGCCGCCACGGCTCGACGCCGGCCGCCGCGGGAACGAGCCCGAAGGTCCCCAGCACGGTGCTTCGGTCGGCCTGGGTGAGCAGGAACAGCACGGCGATGACGCCGACGAGCGTCTGGCTGACGAGCGGCCGCACGAACAGGTCGCCGAGGCGGCGCACGCGCTGGCCGCCGGAGGCGCACTGCCGGCACTGGTAGCCGACGGGAGCCTCGATCGCGTCGTCACCGCAGATCGGACGTTCGCACCGCGAGCACCGCAGCAGCGCCGGGCGGTCCGGATGCAGGTAACACGTGTCGGTGCTGGTGTCGTGCTCGCTCACGGCAGGCGTGCCTCGTCGTCGTCGAGACACCCAAGGTACGGCGTCGCGCACCCGGGGACCGCCTTCGGGCACGCGGCCGCGCTCACCTGGTGCGGGTGACCTTCGTCAGGCCCTCGGGCGCGTCGAGGTCACGGCCGCGGTCGGCCGCCAGCGCGGAGGCGAGACGCTGCGCGGGCACGATGGTGGTCACGGGCGTGAGCCAGTCGGCAGGTTCGCGTGGCAGCCGCAACGGCACGTCCGCGACCGCCAGCAGCGAGGCGTCCGCGCTGAGCACCGCCAGCCGCGCGCCGCGCTCGCGCAGCGGCGCGGCGAGCGCGGCGACCCCGGCCAGGCTCGGCTCGCTGGGGGCGATGAGCAGCGCGGCCGCCCCCGACGACACCGCGCCGATCGGTCCGTGCAGCAGGTCGGGCGGGGAGAAGGCCTCGGCGACCACGCCACTGAGCTCGCGGATCTTGAGCGCGGCCTCGAACGCGGTCGCGTAGTTGAGCCCCCGACCGGCCACCAGCAGGTGCTCGACCTCGCTCAGTCCGGCGGCCGCCGCCCCGGTGTCGAGGCCGAGCACCGTCTCCAGCACGTCGGGGAGCAGCCCGAGATCGGCGAGTCGTTCCCGGCGGCGTCCGGTGTCGAGGCCGGCGACCGCGACGAGCGCGAGTGCCGTCAGCGAGGTGGTGTAGGTCTTGGTGGCCGCCACCGACCGTTCGGGTCCGGCACCGAGCTCGAGCACGCAGGTGGCCGCGTCGGCGAGCGGACTGTCGGGATCGTTGGTGATGGCCAGCGCCGGCCGGCCCTGGCGGCGGGCCGCGTCGAGGACGCCGACGACGTCGGGGGACTGACCCGACTGCGACACGGCCACCACGAGCGCCTGCCGGAAGTCCGGCTCGACGCCGTAGATCGAGCCGAGCGACGGCGTGGCCAGGGCGACCGGCAGCCGATGCTCGATCCCGAACAGGTACTGGGCATAGCGGGCGGCGTTGTCCGAGGAGCCGCGGGCGACCAGCACGATGCTGGACACGTCGTCGCGCCAGAGCTCCCGGCGCAACGTCGACAGGTTCGGCACGACCCGCTCCAGCAGGCGGGCGACGGCGGCGGGCTGCTCGGCGGTCTCGGCGTGCAGTCGGCTCATGCGGCGCTCGGTTCCTGCCCGGCAGCCAGCGTGCGGTGCAGGCGACCGGCGTCGTCGAGCACCACGAGATCGGCCGGTGCGCCCGGCCGCAGCGCCGCCAACTCGGGACGCCCGACCAGCGTGGCCGGGACGACGGTGGCGGCCGCGACCGCCTCGGGCAGCGGGACGCCGAGCGCGACCGTGTTGGCGACGGCCTCCGGCATGGTCAGCGCGCTGCCGGCCAGCGTGCCGTCGGCGCGACGGACGGCGTCGTCGGCGACGGTCACCTCGACGTCGCCGAGGCGGTAGGTCCCGTCACCGCGGCCGGCGGCGGCGATCGCGTCGGTCACCAGCGCGACCCGGCCACGTGCCGCCAGGAACGCGAGCCGCACGGTCTCGGGGGCGAGATGATGACCGTCGACGATCACCTGCACGACGACGTCGTCGCGCGAGAGTGCGGCCCCGGCCAGGCCGGGGCGCCGCGGGGTGAACGGCGTCATCGCGTTGAACAGGTGCGTCACCGTCCGGGCGCCGGCGTCGAAGCCCGCATGGGCGGCGGCGGCGTCGGCGGCGCTGTGGCCGAGCGAGACGACGATGCCGCGTGCCACCAGCATCCGGACCAGGTCCAGCGCGCCGGGCAGCTCCGGGGCCAGCGTCACGTAGGTCACCGGTCCGGCCGCGAGCAGGCGGTCGAGCCGGGCGGGATCCGGGTCCCGCCGGTGTTCGGCCGGGTGGGTGCCGAGCTTCTCGGAGGACAGGAAGGGTCCCTCGAGGTGGACCCCGAGGATGCCACCGCCACGGCCGGCGGTGCCGCCCTCGGCGGCCACCGCGGTCAGGGTCCGCAGCGCCCGGCGCGTGTCGGTCTCGTCGGCGGTGATGAGCGTGGGCTGCCAGGCCTGCACCCCGGTGGCGGCCTGCGCCCGCGCCGCGGCGCGCACCGCGTCCTCATCGGCGGCGAGCAGGTCGACGCCGGCGAAGCCGTTGACCTGGAGGTCGACGTAACCGCGCGCGGCGATCAGGCCCGTGCCGGCCGGTGACAGACCGACCGCGACCACCCGGTCGTCGACCACCTCGACGTCACCGGGCCGACGGACACCACCGTCGACGACCGCGTCCACACCGAGTCGCATGGCTGGGACCTCCGGGTCTTCACTTCGGGGACGCCACGGGCCCGAGGACCGTGGCGGAGCGGGGGGCGGCCGCCGGTGACGCCGGCAGCCGCAGCGGATCGGCGCCGGGGGTGAGTGAACCCAGGACCCGCGGGCCCGCGGCACCGGTGCAGGACGCGACCGTGCCCGGCAGTCCGTGCCAGCTGAGCCAGCCCAGCAGCGCGAAGGCGATCGCCTCCTTGCCGTCGACCGGCAGGCCGAGCGTGTCGGAGGTGTCCCAGGTGGCACCCATGGCGGCCAGGCGGCGTCGGAGCGCGGCGACCAGCCCGGCGTTGTGGACCCCGCCGCCGCTGCCGACGACGCGCCGGACGGCGTGGCGGGCGGCGTGGTCGGCCACCGCCACGGCCACGGCTTCCGCCAGGGTGGCCAGGCGGTCCTCGAGCCGGTCGACGGGCGCGGCCGCCAGGGCCCGGTCGAGGTAGCCGGCGTGGTAGCGCTCCTTGCCGGTCGACTTCGGGGCCGGCGCGGCCAGGAACGGGTCGTCGAGCAGCACCGCGAGCAGCGCCTCGTCGACCCGGCCCACGGCGGTGCGTCGGCCACCCGGGTCGTGGTGCTCGCGGCCGTCGGTCGCGGTCCGTACCGCGGCGTCGAGCAGGGCGTTGGCGGGACCGGCGTCGAACGCGACGGTCGGACGGTCCGGTGCGACCACCGTCAGGTTGGCGATGCCACCGAGGTTCAGGGCGGCGACCGGCGCCGTGGTGTCGGCCAGCACGAGCTGGTCGAGCAGGCTCACCAGCGGCGCCCCCTGACCACCGGCTGCGACGTCGCGGGTGCGCAGGTCGCTGACGACCGGCAGTCCGGTCGCCTCGGCGATCTCCGCCGGCTGGCCGAGTTGCAGGGTGGCGAGCACCCGGCCGTCGACCACCTCGTGGTGGACGCTCTGTCCGTGACTGACGAGCAGGTCGGCGGCGCCGTCGGCCAACTCGGTCACCGCCTGGCGGGCCGCGGCAGCCAACGCGCGGCCGAGGTCGGCATCGAGCCGGCACAGCTCACCGACGTCCGGGCGGTGTGCCGCCGTGCTCCCCGGAAGGACGTCGAGCACCCGCTGTCGCAGGGCCGGGTCGAACGGCACGGTCGCCTCGGCCACGCGTCGCAGCACCAGGCGCTCGCCGCCGTCGACCGCGTCGACGTCCACCACGGCGACGTCCACGCCATCGACCGACGTGCCCGACATCATCCCCACGACCCGCATCACGACCCCGCGGCGGCGCGCACGTGCCCGTCGGCCGCGGCGAGCCGGCGGGCGGCCTCGTCGGCGTCCACCCCGGCGAGCAGGGCCACGATGGCGACCTTGGCCCGCCCGTCGGCGGCAACGAGCGCGGACTCGGCGGTGTCGTCGTCGACGCCGGTCGCGGCGACGACGATGCCGCGGGCACGTGCCACCAGCTTGGCGTTGGTGGCCTGCACGTCGACCATCAGGTCACCGTACGTGCGCCCGAGCTGGACCATGGTGAGCGTCGAGAGCGTGTTGAGGACCAGCTTCTGGGCCGTGCCGGCCTTGAGTCGGGTCGAGCCGGCCACGATCTCCGGACCGGTATCGGCGACGACCGCCACGTCGGCCGCCTCCGCGATCACCGAGCCGGGGTTGTTCACGACCGCGACGGTGGCGGCCCCGGCCGCCCGGGCAGCGGCGAGGGCGGCGAGCACGTACGGCGTGCGCCCGGACGCGGAGATGCCCACCACGACGTCGTCCGGTCCCGGCGCGACGGCGCCGAGGTCACGCCGAGCGGCCTCGGCGTCGTCCTCGCCACGCTCGGCCGCGCGCGACATCGCGTCGTCGCCGCCGGCCATCACCGCGACGACACGCCCGTCGGGCAGGCCGAACGTCGGCCGGCACTCGGCGGCATCGGTGACCGCGAGCCGCCCGGGGGTGCCCGCACCGACGTAGACGAGCCGTCCGCCACGGCGCATGCGCGCCACCGCGAGGTCGACCGCGGCGGCGATCGCGTTCCCGGCGGCCGCCACGGCGGCGACGGCGCGTGCGTCCTGGGCGGCGAACAACGCCACCTGCTCGGCCGTGGTCCGCAGGTCGAGGTCGCGAGCGGCGGGCAGCCGCCCCTCGGTGGCGAGGTGGTCGAGGGTGAGGCGGTCAGCCACGACCGCCTCCCGTGAGCGCCTCGGTCAGGATCTCCCACACCCGCTCGGGTTCACGCGTGTCGAGGTGGGTCATGTGGCCGCAGGCCTCGTAACCCCAGGTCCACAGGTCCTCGACGCCGGCGTCGCGGGCGGCCTGCACGGCCGCGTGGATGTCGGCCTCGTCGTCGGGTCCGAGCTTGAAGCCCTGGATCCAGATCTGCGGGGTGAGCTGGTGCGCCTGCGCCAGCTCGGCCGTGCGGCGCGCCTGGCCACCGACGAACTCCTGCACGTCCAGGCCGAAGAAGCTCCAGTACGGGTCGGTCGCGAGCGTGTCGAGCCCGGGGGCGCTCGCGACCGGCTCCCAGCTGTCCACCGCGTGCAGCCCGTCGACCGAGGGCAGCAGGCACACCGTCGAGCGGCCGCCGATCGCGTCGACGTGGGCGACCAGCTCGCGTACGAAGTCGGTCAGCACGTCCTCACGGAAGGACCGGACCTCCTCGGTCAGCTCGTGCGGCATCTCGGCGCCGAAGCGGTCGCGGAACGCGGTCGTGCACGCCTCGCAGACACACGTCCAGGCGTCGGCGGAGTCGGGCTGCGGGTGGAAGCGCACCGGGTGGGCCCAGTGCGGCTCGTCCCAGAACACCCGGTCGGCGCCGAGGTCGACCGCGGCCTGGGCCCACTGCTTGACGAACGCGCGGAACTCGGGCTGGCTCGGGCAGCCGGCACCGATGCGTCGACCGTCGGCGAACTGCTGGCCGAGGTGGGGGTGCTGGGTCATGAACAGCGACTCGGCCTCCCCGCCGAAGGCGTGGGCGAGCCCCCACGGGCCGACCTGGACCTCGAGGCCGAGCTCGTGCGAGACCGCCACGATGCGCTCCATCTGGCGGCGGTACCAGTTGTAGTCGTTCTCGCTGAAGGTGTGCAGCACCCCGGTGAAGCCGCGCGCGACGAGGTCCTCCATGTCGGCGCGGACGTGGCGCAGGATGCGGTTGCCGAAGTACGAGACCCCGATGGCGATGGGACTGCCTTTCTCGAGCGCGGGCGGCGGAGGTCCGTCCGTTCGCGGTGGATGGTGGGCGGCGGCGCCGGACCTCAGCCCTTGATGGCGCCGTTGGCCATGCCCTCGGTGAGCCGCCGGTGGACGAACAGGAAGAAGACGACGACCGGCAGCGTGAACAGCGTGCTGGCCGCCATGATGGCGCCGTGGTCGGTGGCGTCGCGGCCGATGAAGGCCTGCAGCGCGACCGGCAGCGTGCGCATCGCGTCGGAGCTGGTGAAGGTCAGCGCGAACAGGAACTCGTTCCACGCCGCGATGAACACGTAGATCGCGCACGCGGCGATGCCCGGTCCGGCGAGCGGGAGCACGATGCGCCACATCGCGCCGAAGCGGGTGCAGCCGTCGACGAGCGCCGCGTCCTCGAGCTCGTCGGGGATGCCGCGGAAGAAGCCGCGCAGGATCCAGATCGCGAGCGGGATCGAGAAGCTCATGTAGGTGACGATCAGGCCGGTGTAGCTGTCGAGCAGGTCGAGTCGGCGCATCACGGCGAAGAAGGGGATGAGCAGCACGACGACCGGGAACATCTGGGTGGCCAGCACCACCAGCAACAGGTAGCGCTTGAGCGGCAGGTCGAAGCGCGCCAGCGCGTAGCCGGCCAGCGCTGCCACCAGCACCCCGATGAGGGTCACCGTGACGGCGATGAACAGCGAGTTGGCGAGGTAGGTCGTGAAGCCCCGCGCGAGCACGTCGCCGTAGCGATCCCACGCGAACGAGCTGGGCCAGAACACCGGGTCCCGCGTGACGATCTCCGTCCGCGGCTTGACGGAGGTCAGCAGCATCCAGAACAGCGGGAAGACGCTGAACAGTCCGATCAGCACGGCGACGAGGTAGGTCCCGAACCGTCCCGCGCGGCGCCTGGCGCGCGAGCGACGCAGGTTCACGGGCTGCCGGGTGGCGGGTGTCGCGCTCGACGTGGCGGTCATCAGCGCAGCTCCTCGTCGTCGCGGATCGCGCGGACGTAGACGACGGTCACGAGGGTCAGGATCAGGAACATCGCGATCGCCAACGCCGACGCGAGCCCGAAGTCCAGGCGCGTGAACGCCTCCCGCCAGGTCGCGATCGACAGCACCTCGGTGGACCGGGCCGGACCACCCTCGGTCATGATGAAGACCTGGTCGAAGACCTTGAAGTTCCAGATCGTCGAGATGATGACCATGACCACCAGCACGGGCTTGATCATCGGCAGGGTGATGTGGCGCAGGCGTTGGGTCGCGGTCGCGCCGTCGAGTCGCGCGGCCTCGACCACGTCGGTCGGGATCGACTGCAGCGCGGCGAGGATCGACAGCGCCACGAACGGGAACGACTGCCACACGACGACCACGCCGATGGCGACGAAGGCGCGCAGGGGCGAGATGAACCAGGCGAAGCCCTCGAACTGCGTCATCCCGAGCGTCGTCAGCAGCCAGTTCACCACCCCGTACTGGTCGTGGAACATCCACTGCCAGATCGTGGCGGCCGCCACCCGCGGCATCGCCCAGGGCAGCAGGACCAGCACGCCGAGCAGGATGCGCCCGCGGAACGGGCGGTTGAGCAGCAGCGCGACGCCGACACCGAGCACCATCGTGCCGATCACGCAGGCGAGACCGAACACGGCCGTGACCAGGAACACCCGGCGGTAGTGGGCGTCGGTCACGATGGTGACGTAGTTGTCGATCCCGACGAACGCCATCTCGCCGCTGACCATCGCGGCCAGCCCGGCGTCGTGGAACGACAGCCAGAAGGTGCGCAGCACCGGGTAGCCGACCAGCCCGAAGATGATCAGCAGGGCCGGTGCCAGCAGCAGCGGCGGGAGCAGCCTGCGGTCGAAGGTCCGCTGCAGGCGGGCCAGCCGCGGGCCACGGGGCCGCCGACGACGCGTCGGCGGCCCGGTGAGCGCGCCGCCACCGGACCCGGTGCGCGCCGCGCCGGACGGCGCCGCGGCGGAGTCGCCGCGACGCTGCCCGACGGTGTCCGGCGAGGTGGACATCAGCGGTTGAGCGTGTCGTCGAGCTGCTGGTCGGCCTGCTCGACGGCCTCGTCGACGGTCAGGTCACCGGTCATGACCTGCTGCATGGCGTTGACGAAGATCGCGTCCCCCTCGACCGTGCCCCAGTTCGGGCTGGCGGGGTAGCTGCGCGAGTGCTCGACCAGCTGGGTGGTGAAGGCCTCGTAGAGCGGGTCCTGCGCCGCCTCCGACGCCGCCACACCCGACTCCGTGCCGGGCAGGAACCCGACCGCCTCGGCGAAGGTCGAGACCTGCTCGTCCTGCAACATGAACTCGATGAACTCGACCGCGAGCTGCTGGTTCTCCGCCTCCTCGAAGACGACCAGGTGGCTGCCGCCGGCGAAGGTGTCACGCGAGCCGCCGGGGCCCTCGGGCAGCAGCGCCGTGCCGACGCGGCCCTCGAGGTCCGGGTTGTCGCCGAGGATGCCCGACAGGTCCCAGCCGCCGCCGACCATCATGGCCGACTCCTCGTTTGCGAAGGCGGTGCGTACGTCGACGGAGTTCCAGCTGACACCGCCCTCAGGCGTCCAGCCGCGTTCCCACAGGTCGGCGTAGAACCCGAACGCCTCGCGGCCCTCGGGGCTGTCGAGGGTGGCGTCCCAGCCCTCGCCCTCCTCGGTGGCGATCTCGCCGCCGGCCTGCCACACCATCGGCAACAGCATGTGGTTGTAGTTGCCGGCCACGTGGATCGGCGCCAGGTCGGTCTCGGCCTCGATGGTCCCGCCGACCTCGAGCAGCTCGTCCCAGGTCTCGGGCACCTCGAGCCCGAGGTCCTCGAACACGTCGGTCCGGTAGATCAGGCCACGGGCGCCGGCGTACCACGGGTAGCCGTAGCTGGTGCCTTCGACGGTCCCCGCTTCGACGAGGCTGTCGATGTAGTCCGCGTCGGCGTCGGTCTCGACCGGTGCGAGCCCGAGCTGGGCGAACTCGGCGGTCCAGGTGGTTCCCATCTCGGCGACGTCGGGCACCTGCCCACCACCGATGGCGGTGACGAACTGGTCGTGGGCGCTGGCCCACGGGACGAATTCGAGCTCGACGGTCACCCCGTCGTTCTCGCCCTCGAACGCCTCCGCCGCGTCGCGCACGATGCGTTCGACCTCGTCGTTGCCGGGTTCCATGATCCACACGCGCAGGGACTGCGGGCTTCCGTCGGCGGCCGCCCCCTCCGCGGTCTCGTCCCCACCGGTGGCGCCGTCGCCGTCGCCGTCACCGCCGCAGGCGGTCACGAGCAGGGCCATGGCGGCCGTGCCGGCCAGCCAGGTACGGGTCCTCATCCAAGCCTCCTCGAGCTGGTGTTCCCTCTCCTGGTCCCCGCCACGGCCACGTGTGCGGGGACGTCCCTCCGCGGGGAGCGGAGGAGCAGACCGTCCGCCCGGAGGCGGTCCGGATCGAGTCCCGGGAGGGGACCGGCCAGATGCCGGGCCCCGTCGAGCGCGTCCCCCCGGGCGCGCTCGAGGCGTGCCCGGGGGCACGCCGCCGTGACGAGCGCCACCAGCGGCGCGGTCACGAGGTCGTCGAGTCGCAGCAGACTGCCCGCCAGGCCGACCGGCACGGTGCGGGTCCCGCTCGGGTCCAGCGCGTGACAGGCGGCGACGGTGGTGTCGGCGAGCGCGGTGACCGCGTCCGCCCAGATCCTGCCCGCGACGACGTCCCCCGCCCGCGCGGCGTCGGCCACGGGCACGCTGAAGCCGGCGACGAGGCGGACGGCGTCCGGGTCGGACTGCACGCGCCCGGGCAGCTGCGCCAGCGGGCCGAAGCGTTCGGTCGCGGCCACGGCCAGCACCTGCGACCCACCGGGGCGTCCGTCGGCGGAGCGCAACGCGGCCGCCAGGCCGGCGCGGCCGACCGCGAACCCGGAGCCGGCGTCGCCGAGCAGGTAGCCGTGCCCGTCCACGAGGCGCGCGTCGGTGTCGGCGTCGACGGCCAGCGCGACCGCGCCCGTCCCGGCGATCAGGCACACCCCGCCGTGACCGGCCAGCGCGCCGAGGTGGGCGGTCAGCACGTCCGAGGCGAGCACCACCTCGGCACCCGTGTGGCGCCGGGCGAGGGCGTCGGCGAGTCGCTGCGCGGCGGTGGGGGCCTGGGCCAGGCCGGTCGTGCCGACGACGACCGTGTCGGGTCGGGGTGCCGCCGGCAGTCGTGCGGCGGCCGCCTCCAACGCCGCGGTGATGCGCTCCACGCCCTCGGGGTCGGCGAGCGAGGCGCCGCTGGGAACCTCGGTGGACACGGTGCGGCCCTCGCCCTCGAAGCGGGCGAGGCGGCAGGTCGTGCGACCGACGTCGGCGGCGAGGACGTTCACGCCGCACCGCCGGGCCCCGGCGCCGCGCCGTCGGGACGCAGTTCGGCGGTCAGCCGGTAACGGTCCCCGCGGTAGACGCTGCGCACGAACTCGACGGTGCGCCCCTGCCCGTCCCAGGAGGTGCGTTCGAACAGGAAGGCGGGGGAGTGCAGCGGCACCTCGAGCAGCGCGGACTCGCGCTCGTCGGTGACGGTCGGCTCGATCTCCTGCAGGCCGCGGGCGAGCACGATGCCGTGACGGGTCGAGAGCAGTTCGTAGAAGGAGGCGTCGACGAGGTCCTCGCCGGAGAGTCCCGGCACGAGGTCGGTCGGGACGTGCAGGGTCTCGATCGCCATCGGGGCCTCGTCGGCGAGGCGGAGGCGTTCGACCCGCAGCACGCGGGCGCCGGGGGAGACGTCGAGCCGGCGACCGAGCTGCGGCCCGGCGAACATCTCCTCGAAGGCGACGGTCCGACTGTGGGGGACGTGGCCGCGCCGGCGCATGTCCTCCGAGAAGGAGCTCACGTGCAGTGACGCGGCGATCTTGGGGGCGGCGACGAAGGTGCCGGCGCCCTGGCGGCGCACCAGGCGACCCTCACGGACCAGTTCGTCGACGGCACGCCGCAACGTCATCCGCGACACGCCGAGGTCGGCGGCGAGCGTGCGCTCGGCCGGCAGTGCGTCGCCGACACCGAGTTGCTCGAGTCGCTCGAGCAGCTCGGCGTGCGCCGAGCGGTACTTGGTCGTCGTACCACTGCCGGGCGTCGCCGTGCCGGTCACTGCTGCCTCGCTTCGGGTCTCCGCGGCTCCCTCGCGGACCGATCACGCGCGGATGGCGCGCTCGACGCAGCATAGAAGGTCTATACCAATTGTCGCAAGGCGATTTCCCTGGTTCGCGGAGGCCGGCCCGTACGGCACATCACGCGGCCGTTCCGGCCGACGAGTGGCGTGTGGGCCAGTTCGGTGGTCTGCACGGCCGTGATCCAACCGCGCTAGGCTGGGATCACTGGTCCGTACCAATTTCGGGCCATCGTGCACACCGTGACCGTCACCGGCACGCCGGCTCGACCAGGTCGAGGTGACCGTGACCCGGCGTGGCCCGGGCGGCGGCGAGGTGGCCAGCGCGACGACCGACGGTTCGGGCTGGTTCGGGCTCGTCGACCTCGAGCCCGGCCGCTACCAGGTGCGGGTCGAGGGCGAGGGCGTCACCGGCCCGCGCAACCGGGTCGTGGTCGTGAACGCCCGCGAGCTCGGCGACGTGAACTTCTCGGTCCGCACCCGCTGAGCCGCACCGGTCGAGACACGAGGAGGGACCCGCACCGTCCGGCGCGGGTCCCTCCGCACGCCGCCGCGTCCGTCGACCGTGACACCGGTGTCCGGCGCGCAGCGGGAGCCGGCGTACCCTTCCCCGCATGACTCCCGCCGCGGCCCGACAGACGAGGTCCCTCGCCGCGCTGTTCGACGCCGGCCCGCTGTTGGTGGTCACCGGCGCCGGGATGTCGACCGACTCGGGGATCCCGGACTACCGCGACGCCACCGGCCGGATGCGCCACGCGTCGCCGATGACCTTCCAGCGCTTCACCGGCAGCCTCGACGAACGCCGCCGGTACTGGGCCCGCAGCCACCTCGGCTGGCAACGGATCGCGCTGGCCCGCCCGAACGCCTGCCACGCCGCGGTCGCCGAGCTGCAGGGCGCAGGTCGGCTCAGCGGCATCGTCACCCAGAACGTCGACGGGCTGCACACCGCCGCCGGCGCGTCGGACGTGATCGACCTGCACGGCCGGCTCGACACGGTGGTGTGCCTCGACTGTGGCCGTCGACGCCCGCGGCTGGAACTCGGTCTGCGGCTCGACGCCGTGAACCCGCAGTGGCGGGACCTGCTCGGCGCGGGCGTGGCCGTGCACCGACCCGACGGTGACGTCGCCATCCCCGAGCACCTCGTGGCCGACTTCCGGGTCGTGGACTGCCGACGCTGCGGCGGCACGCTCAAGCCCGACGTGGTCTTCTTCGGCGAGCACGTGCCCGCCGACCGTTTCCGCCGGGCGCTCGGGTGCCTGGAGGCGTCGGCCGGTCTGCTCGTGCTCGGCTCGTCGCTGATGGTCGGCTCCGGGTTCCGGTTCGTCACCGCGGCTGCCCGGCGTGGACTGCCGGTGGCGATCGTGACCCGTGGGGTCACCCGCGGCGACCGGCACGCCACGCTGAAGATCGACGCACCGCTGTGCGACGTGCTGCCGGCGCTCGCGGCCACGCTGACCGGCGCGGCGATGGTCGGTCCGTCCGCCGGGTAGCGTGCGGCGAACCGTGTCGTGACATCGTCGAGGTGTCGCGGCGTGCGATCCGCCACGCGCAGAGAGACGACCCGCATGACCCACGCCGAGAAGCTCGAACTCGACCTGCCCTGGATGCAGGACGTCCTGATGGAGCTGCTGCGCATCCCGAGCCCGTCGGGCCGCACCGACGTGATCATGCAGCACGTCGGTGAGCGGCTCGAGGAGATCGGGCTGCCCTTCGAGGTCACCCGGCGCGGGGTGATGGTGGGCAGCCTCGACGGCGAGGAGGGCACGCTCGACCGCGCCGTCGTGGTCCACACGGACACGATCGGTTGCATGGTCCAGGCCCTGCAGGACAACGGGCGGCTCGCGATCGTGCCGGTCGGCACCCACAGCGCCCGGTTCTCCGAGGGCACCCGGGTGCAGGTCCTGACCGACGACCCCGAGAACGTCTACTACGGGACGATCCTGCCGACCAAGGCGTCCGGGCACGCGTTCGGCGACGACATCGACACCCACCCGATCGGTTGGGAGCACGTCGAGGTCCGCGTCGACGAGAAGGTGTCGAACGCGCAGGACCTCGCCGACCTGGGGATCCAGGTCGGTGACTTCGTGGCCCAGACGGCCTTCCCGGTCATCACCCGCTCGGGGTTCGTCACCTCGCGTCACCTCGACGACAAGGGTGGGGTGGCGGCGACCCTGGCCGCGTTCAAGGCCCTGCTCGACCGCGGGGAGGAGCTCCCGGTCGGGGCCCACCTGCTGATCACCGTCGCCGAGGAGGTCGGGCACGGTGCGTCGTCCGGGCTCTACCAGGACGTCGCCGAGCTGGTGTCGGTCGACGCGGCCGTCGTGGCGCCCGGCCAGCACTCGACGGAGACCGGCGTGTCGATCGCCATGCAGGACCTGCACGGACCGTTCGACTACCACCTGTCACGCAAGCTGCACGGGCTGGCCCGCGACCACGGCATCGAGGCCCACCGCGACGTGTTCCGCTACTACCGCTCCGACGTCGCGTCGGCGCTCGAGGCGGGGGCCGAGACCCGGGCGGCGCTGCTCGGGTTCGGCGTGGACGCCACCCACGGCTGGGAACGCACGCACCTCGACGCCCTGGTCGCCGTCGGTGAGTTGCTGGCCCTGTACCTGCAGACGCCGCTGACCTTCGCGAACTGGGACGCCGAGCCGTCCGGGCCGCTGAAGAACTTCCCGTCCACGGCGGTCCAGCCGGTGCGACGCGAACCCGAGTGGGACCCCGAGGCACCCGAGCTGATCGAGGACGACCCGTTCCCCGACGACTACGAGGCCTAGGGGTGGCGGACCGGCCCGACGGGAAATCCGCGGTCGTGTCACAGGCGTTTCGTACGGTTCCCCCACGTCCTGGCGCAGGTCGTGAAGTGTCCGAAGGGGGAACCTCCGTGCTCACCACCATCGTGTCCGCCACGCTCGCCGCGGCCGTCGTCGGGCTGGCCGTGGCCTGGTGGCTGTCCAGGCAGCAGCGCGACGACTCGCAGGCGCTGGTCGCGGACCTGCGTCAGGAGTTGGTGGCCCAGCAGCAGGCGGCCGCGGACGTCGCCACGCAGCGGCACCGCGAGGAGCTGCACCACGCGGTGCAGACCCTGGTCGACGTCGCCGACCGGCAGGTCGGCGCCACGACCCGTGCGGGTGCGGTAGAGCTCGACGGCCGCAAGGCGTTGATCGACGCCGAACTGCAACGCATGGGCACGACGCTGGAACAGGTCGTCGGTCTGGTCCGCGACCTCGAGCAGGAGCGGGCCGGCCAGCTCGGTGCCGTGCGCGAGCAGTTGCAGGGCGTCACGCGCACCCATGCCGAGCTGGCGGCGACCGCCGGCGCGCTGCGCGAGGCGCTGACCTCGTCGCAGGCGCGCGGGCAGTGGGGCGAGCGCATGGCCGAGGACGTGCTGCACGCGGCCGGCTTCAAGCACGGCGTCAACTACCTCACCCAGCAGACGCTCGCGTCCGGTGGCCGGCCCGACGTGACGTTCCTGCTGCCGGGCGAGCTGTCGGTGCACATGGACGTCAAGTTCCCGCTCGCCAACTATCTCGCGATGCTCGAGTGCGCCGGTGACGCCGACCGGGAACGGTGCCGCAAGGCGTTCCTGCGCGATGTCCGCGACCGGGTCAAGGAGCTGCGCACCCGCGGCTACGTCGACCCGGAGGCCGGCACGCTCGACTTCGTGCTGTTGTTCCTGCCCAACGAGCACGTCTACGGCTACCTGCACGAGCAGGACGCCACGCTGCTCGACGACGCGCTGCGCCAGGGGGTCGTGCTGTGCTCGCCGTCGACCCTGTTCGCGGTGTTGGCCGTGGTTCGGCAGGCGTGCGACGGCGTGGCCCTGCAGCGCACCTCGGACCGCATCGTCGCGCTGCTGTCGGGGTTCACCCAGCAGTGGGAGAAGTACACCGACGAGGTCGACAAGCTCGGTCGGCAGCTCGACACGGTCCGGCGCACCTACGACGGCATCAGCGGCACGCGACGCCGGCAGCTCGAACGGCAGCTCGAGCGCATCGAGGAGGTCCGCGAGGAACGCGAGCTGGTGCCGGAGTTGGTCGACGAGCGGCCGCGGCTGCTGCGGCTGCCCGACGCGGACCTGCAGCCGGCCGACGAGGAGGACGCGCGTGACGCGCAGGCCTCGACGGCATGACGCCGACGCCGGCGGCGACCGCGACCTACTCGAGCGCAAAGCCGCGCTCCGACGGCAGATCTGGGACGCGCTGAGCGCTGCCGGCGTGACCCGGTTCCCCGGCGCCCACCACCGCATCAGCAACTTCGTCGGGGCAGAGGCCGCGGCACGACGACTGCGCGAGACCGACGAGTGGCAGGCGGCCGCGACGCTGAAGGCCAATCCGGACAGCCCGCAGTGGCCGGTGCGGCAGCGGGCGCTCGAGGACGGCAAGATCGTCTACATGGCGGTGCCGCGGCTCGCGGGCGACGACCCGTTCTTCCTGCTCGACCCGGACCACCTGGCCGACACGCCACGCAAGGCGTCATCGATCAGGGGGGCGGAGGCGAGCGCGCGGACGGTGGCGGTCGAGGACCTCGAACCGGTGGACCTGGTCGTGACCGGCTGCGTCGCGGTGGGGGAGGACGGCACCCGGCTGGGCAAGGGCGGCGGGTTCAGCGACCTCGAGTTCGCGCTCGCCTGCGAGGCCGGCATGATCGGCCCCCAGACGCTGGTCGCCACCACCGTCCACGAGCTGCAGGTGCTGCCGGCCGGGGCGATCCCACGGACGGCCCACGACGTCCGCGTCGACCTGGTCGTCACCCCCGACCGGGTGCTGCGCGTTCCCCGGGACGGTGACTGGACCGCGGGGCGCATCGACTGGGACGAACTCACCGACGACAAGATCGCCGCCATCCCCCTGCTGTCGCGACTCGACTCCCGCTGAGCAGCCCGGTGTCACGCGGCGGCCGACCGGGGTCCGTCCGGGGTCCGTCCGAGACCAGGACGGTCCGCGGCGGTCTCCACCCGTAGGGGGAGGTCGGCCGACGTGTTGGTGCCTACCCTCCGCTCGATGCGCGCCTTCGAGCACCTCCGTCGCCGGGTCGAGGCCCACCCGTTCGTGGTGGACCTCGTGTCGAGCGTGCTCCTCGCCGTCGTGCTCGCGGTGGTCTCGGTCGACGTCAGTTCGTTCACCCAGGCACCGGCGCCCGCATGGGCGTTGGCGCTGACCCTGCCGCTGGCCTGGCGGCGGGTCCGGCCGGTCCCCTCGGCGGTGGCGGTGTTCGGGGTCGGGTTGGTGCAGGTCCTCGTCGGCCCGTTCCTGGTGCTGCCCGCCGACCTGGTCGTACTCGTGGCCCTGTACTCGGTGACGCGGTACGGCCCGCGCTGGGCGGGTCGGGTCGCGATGGGCTCCGTCGTCGCGGGCGCCGGTCTGCTCGGTGTGCGGGCGATCTTCGAGTTCGGGCTGGGTGAGGGGGTCAGCGCCGGCACACCGGCCGGGTTCTTCATCGTCGTCAGCGGGCTCGCGACCTGGAGCTTCGCCCTGCTGCGGCGCTCGCGCGAGGAGACCCTGGTCGCCCTGCGCGACCGTGCCGACCGCCTGGAGCGCGAACGCGACCAGCAGCGCCAGCTCGCCGCCGCCGACGAGCGGGCCCGCATCGCTCGCGAGATGCACGACGTGGTCGCCCACTCGCTCTCGATCGTCATCGCGCAGGCCGACGGGGGCCGCTACGCCGCCCAGCACGACGCCGACGCCGCCGTGCGTGCGCTCGGCACCATCAGCGACACGGGCCGGGCGGCTCTGGCCGACATGCGGCGCATCCTGGGCGTACTGCGCGCCGGCCCCGAGGGCCACGGCGCGCGCTCGGCCGAGGTCCCCGGCGTCCTCGCCGGCGGTAGGTCGGCCGACGGCGCACGGCCCGAGCTGGCCCCGCAACCGGCCGCCGGTGAGCTCGAACCGCTCGTCGAGCAGGTCCGCGCCACCGGTGTCGACGTCTCTCTGGTTCGCGTCGGTGACGCCCGGCCGTTGCCGCCCGGTATGGGGCTGACCGTCTACCGGATCTGTCAGGAAGCGCTCACCAACGTGCTCAAGCACGCCGGTCCCGACCCCGACGTCACGGTGGTCCAGCAGTGGCGGCCGGACGCGCTGGTGCTCGAGGTGACCGACGACGGCCGTGGCGCCGCCTCCGCCGTCGACGACGACGGTGCCGGGCAGGGGCTGCTGGGCATGCGCGAACGCGCGGCGCTGTTCGGCGGCACGCTGGCGGCAGGCCCACGCCCGGGCGGTGGCTTCCGGGTGCGCGCCGAACTGCCGTTGCCGACCGCCGAGCGCTCGGAGGCGGGACCGCCGCTGCCGGCCACCTCCCCGACCACGCAGGAGCTGACGTGACGACACCGATCCGGGTCGCACTGGTCGACGACCAGCACCTCGTCCGCGCCGGCTTCCGGATGGTCATCGAGTCGCAGCCCGACCTCACCGTCGTGGCCGAGGCCGGTGACGGCGCCATGGCGTTGCAGGTGCTGCCCGCCGCTGCGGCCGACGTGGTGCTGATGGACGTCCGCATGCCCCTGATGGACGGGCTGACGGCGACCCAGACGCTCACGGCCGCCGGGCCCCGACCGCGGGTCATCGTGCTCACCACCTTCGACCTCGACGAGTACGTGCTGCGCGCCATCCGGGCCGGCGCGTCCGGGTTCCTGCTCAAGGACACCCCGCCCGAGGACATGCTCGAGGCGATCCGCACGGTGCACGCCGGCGACGCCGTGATCGCCCCGTCGAGCACGCGCCGACTCCTCGAGCACCTGGTCACCGTGCTCCCCGAGGACGCCCGCGACGACGGCGCCCGGAGCGCACTCGGCCAGCTCACCGAACGCGAACGCGAAGTGTTGGTGCTGATGGCGCGCGGCCGCTCGAACGGCGAGATCGCCGGCGACCTCTACGTGGCCGAGGCGACCGTCAAGACCCACGTCGGCAACATCCTCGCCAAGCTCGGTGCCCGTGACCGTGTGCAGGCCGTGGTCGCTGCCTACGAGGCCGGCCTGGTCCGTCCCGGCCGCTGACCCCGCCGCGCCCCGGGCGCGCGGGCCTGGCCGGTCGTCGGGCGCCGGGTTCCTCCACCCGCCGGCGCACGGATCTCCCCCCACGGGAGGAGCCCGGTTCCATCCCGTGGCCCGATGTGCCCGGATGCCGCCGTTCGTAGCGTTCGCAGCGACTCCTCTCCCGACTCCCGGAGCTGTCCGTGAACCCGAGCGCCACCCGACCCGACCGTCCCGCCGACGGTCCCGCCGACCGTCCCACCGCCCGCCCTGCCGTCCGCGCCCGTGGCCTGACCAAGGTCTACGGCAGCGGGGACGCCGCGGTCGTCGCCCTCGACGACGTCGACCTCGACCTCGCCCGCGGCGCCTTCACGGCCATCATGGGCCCGTCCGGCTCCGGCAAGTCGACGCTGATGCATCTGCTCGCCGGTCTCGACACCGCCACGGCGGGGCAGGCCCTGCTCGGTGATCTCGACCTGACCACCCTCGACGACGAGGCGCTGACACGCCTGCGACGCGACCGGGTCGGCTTCGTCTTCCAGTCGTTCAACCTGCTGCCGATGTTCACCGCCGAGCAGAACATCGTGTTGCCGCTGCAGCTCGCCGGCACCCGTCCCGACCCGCAGTGGCTGGCCACGCTGGTCGGCACGCTCGGCCTCGGTGACCGCCTCGCGCACCGCCCCGGTGAGCTCTCCGGAGGGCAGCGGCAGCGCGTCGCCATCGCCCGGGCGCTCGTCACGAAGCCCGACGTCGTGTTCGCCGACGAGCCGACGGGCAACCTCGACTCGCGCGCCGGCGCCGAGGTGCTGTCGTTCCTGCGGCGCTCGGTCCGGGAACTCGGACGGACGGTGATCATGGTGACCCACGACCCGGCCGCGGCGGCCTACGCCGACCGGGTCGTGCTGTTCGCCGACGGGCGCGTGGCCGGTGACATCGCCGACCCCACGGCCGAGTCGGTGCTGGCCGGGCTCGACGCGCTGCGTGGCCTGGACACCCCGACCGCTGCGGGAGTGCGCTGATGTTGCAGCTCACCCTCGCCCAGGCCCGCCGCAGCATCGGTCGACTCGCTGCCGCCGGGCTCGCCATCGCCATCGGGACCGCGTTCGTCGCCGCGACCCTGCTGGCCTCGGACCTGATGACGCGGACGGCGCGTGACGCCATGGTCACCTCGCTCGCCCAGGCCGACCTGGTGATCACCGGGGCACCCCTGAGCGACGCGGACGTGGCCGCCGTCGGTGCGGTGCCCGACGTGGCCGTCGCCGACCCCCAGCTCGAAGGGTTCCTGCAGTTCTCGGCCGCCGGTCGCGTCGCCTACCAGCCCTACACCGCCGTCGCCGGGGATCCCCGACTCCAGCCGCTCGAGGTCGTGGAGGGCCGACTGCCCGAGGACGGCGAGGTGGCCGTGCCGCGAGCCGTCGCCGACCGGCTGGGTCTCGCCGTCGACAACACGGTCGAGGTGACCTTCTCGCGGTGGGTGCCGCTCGCCGACGGTACCGACGAGGGGGACGGCGAGATCGTCGAGCACGTCGAGGCCCTGCGCGTCGCCGGCGTGGCCGACGACCCCACCGGCGCCTTCGCGGCCACCGACGGGGCCGTGCTCGTCACGGCCGGCGACGCCCGTCGGTGGGCGCAGCTCGGTGACGAGGAGGTGCGGGTCGACCGGATGCTGCTGCTGCTCGCACCCGGCGCCGACCTCGAGGAGGTGCGCACCGCCGTCGGCGCCGCGCTGCCCGGGGAGGCGGGGCACCAGGTGCGTACCCGCGCCGAGCAGGCCGAGGTGCTCATCGCCGCGCGCTCCGGGCAACAGGACCTGCTCACGGCATTGGTGCTCGGCTTCGCCGCCGTCGCCCTGATCGTGGCCGGTCTGGTCATCGCCAACACCTTCTCCGTGCTCGTCGCCCAGCGCACCCGACAGCTCGCCCTGCTGCGGTGTGTCGGTGCCACCGCCCGGCAGCTGCGTCGGTCGGTGAGCCTCGAGGCGCTGCTGCTCGGTACCGCTGCCTCGCTCGTCGGCATCGCCGTCGGGACCCTGCTCGCGCAGGGGGCCCTGCTGGTCTTGCGCAACGCCGCCCCGCATCTCCCGCTGCCCGAGGTCGTCGCGCTGCGTCCCCTCGTCGTGGTCGTTCCGCTGCTGGCCGGCGTCCTGGTCACGTTGGTCGCCGCACGGACCCCGGCCCGGGCCGCCGCCCGTGTCTCGCCCCTGGCCGCCATGCGGCCGGCCGACGCCCCGTCCGTCCGGGCGCCGGGCAGTCGCCGTCGGCTCCGCACCGCCCTGGTCTTCACGGCCGGCGGGCTGGTGCTGCTGGTGGTGGCGGCGACCGTCGGGGGTGCGCTGTCCCCCCTGCTCGGACTGGCGCTCGGCATCCCCGGCGGGCTGTTGTCCTTCGTCGGGGTGCTGCTCGGTTCGGTGTTCTTCGTCCCGCGTCTGCTGGGCCGGGCAGGTGGCGTGCTGGCCCGCCGCGACGCCCCTGCCGCGGTGCTGGCTGCGGCCAACACGGTGCGCAACCCGCAGCGGACCGCGGTCACCAGCGCCGCGTTGATGATCGGGGTCACGCTCGTGGCGATGATGAGCACCGGCGCCGCCACGGCACGCAACGCCTTCGACCGGGAACTCGACCGCGAGTTCCCGGTGGACCTCGAGGTGGCCGCCGTCGACGAGCAGGACGTCCTGGCCGCCTCCGACCTGGCGGCGGTCGGCGAGCTCGACGGGGTCGACCGGGCCGTCGGGTTGCGCAGCGTCGTCGGCGTGATCGAGGGCGGGCACGAAGGGCTCCACACCACTGTCGCGGCGCTGGACCCCGCCGACGCCACGGCCGTGGTCCGCGGTGGGCTCGTCGACGAGCTGGGACCGGACACGGTGCTGGTGCCCGCGTCGATGGCCGAGCTGGCCGGCATCGAGGACGGCGCGTCGACGACGATCGGACTGGCCGGGGACGACGGCTCGTTGGTACCCGACGCCAGCACCTCCGTCGTCGCCCGCGTCGGTGACCTGCCGGGACACCAGCTGCTGGTGACCTCCGAGACCCTGGCACGCTTCGCACCAGACGCCGAGGTGACGAGGCTCTGGGTCCGGTTGTCAGACCATGGCGCGGCACCGGCCGTCGTCGAGGCCGTGCAGGAGCGGTTCAGCACCCAGGTGGTCGAGGTCGGTGGTCCCGCACTGGAACGCGCCATGTTCGACCGGATCATCGACGGGCTGTTGGCGGTCGTGGTCGGGTTGCTCGGGGTCGCGGTCGTCATCGCGCTCGTCGGGGTGGCCAACACCCTGTCGCTGTCGGTGATCGAGCGCCGACACGAGTCGGCGACCCTGCGCGCGATCGGCCTGACCCGTCGCCAGTTGCGGTCCACCCTGGCGATCGAGGGCGTGCTCATCGCCGGCAGCGGCGCGGTCGTCGGTGCGCTGCTCGGCACCCTGTACGGCTGGGCCGGCACCCGCGCGGTGCTCGGCGCCGTGGCCGACGGCATCCCGCTGACGGTGCCCTGGCGCGATCTCGGGCTGGTGCTGGTCGTGGCGC
This sequence comes from Egicoccus halophilus, assembly GCF_004300825.1. NCBI lineage: Bacteria > Bacillati > Actinomycetota > Nitriliruptoria > Egicoccales > Egicoccaceae > Egicoccus > Egicoccus halophilus. The sequence continues at coordinate 2,702,015 of NZ_CP036250.1, read as the reverse complement.
TGGGCGCCGGTGCGTTGGCTTCGGTGCTGCCGGGCCGTGCCGCCGCCAGGACCTCGCCGGTCGCCGCGCTCGCCACCGAGTGACGGCCCGGGACCTCGACGCCGCGGGTGGCAGTATCGTGCCGCCCGCGGCGCCGACTTCCGCCTCCCGACGTGGCGCCCGACAGGAGTTGTCGTGTCCGTGCAGGTCGGCCAGCAGGCCCCCGACTTCGAACTGAAGGACCAGACCAACCAGCCGGTGCGCTTGTCCGACTACCGCGGCAAGAAGCACGTCGTCGTGGTGTTCTACCCGCTGTCGTTCACCGGCGTGTGCGAGTCCGAGATGTGTGGCATCCGGGACTCGATCACGACCTTCCGCAACGACGAGGTCGAGACGTTGGCGATCTCGGTCGACTCGACCGCGACCCACGCGCGTTGGGCCCACGAGCAGGGGTTCGACTTCCCGCTGCTCAGCGACTTCTGGCCCCACGGCGAGGTGGCGCGCACCTACGGGGTCCTCGACGAGCGCTCGGGGCTCGCGACCCGCGGCACGTTCCTGGTCGACAAGGACGGCACGGTCGCCTACGCCGACCACCACCCGATCCCGCAGGCCCGGGACCAGGACGCCTGGAAGGCGGCCCTGCGTGACCTCGGCGCCCTCGACGCCCAGGCCTGACGCGGCGGGGTCACACGCCGGGGGCGCCACCGGAGTCCGGCGGCGCCCCCGGGCGCGTCGTCGCGGCAGAGCTCAGTCGGCGCGGCCTCCGGTCGAGAAGACGTTGCCCTCCCAACGCACCTGGGCGTTGCGGAAGCGCCGGTGGCCGTAGAGCCCGGAACCCTCGACCAGGACGTTGTCCCGGATCGTGACGTTGGTCGGGCCCGGCTGGTCGTTGGCGTTCTCCACGTAGATCGTGTAGGTCCCGCCGCTCATGAGGTTGCCCTCGACGAGGACGTTGTCGATCGGGGAGAAGATCGCCTGCAGCAGGATGCTCGAGGTCTGGCGGCGCCACACCGAGATCATCGTGTTGTTGCGGATCACGATGTTGCGGCCACCGGTGGTCTGCATGGCGTCGTTGTGCTCGTCGCCCTTGGACTTGCGCAGCCCGTGGACGAACGAGTCCTCGATGGTCGTGTCCGTGCCGATGCGGAAGCCGTCGTCACAGTTGGTCACCTCGACCCGCCGGGCGGTGAACGAGTGGTGGGCGATACCGGCGATGCAGCTCTCGCCCCGACCGACGATCTCGGTGTCGAGGACGGTGAGGTGGCGGCCACCGTTGCGGTGGTCGATGACGATGCCGTACTCGCTGCTGGCCTCCACCCGTACGTTGCGGATGGTCGCGTTCGCAGCGGTGACGTTGATGCGGCCGCGGACGAGCACGTTCTCGAGCACCTGGCCGTCCCGGTCGACGTTGACACGTCCCTCGACGACCCGCAGCTCGTCGACGTCGGCGGCCCCGGTGGTGGTGGGGCCGGGGAAACCGTGGGCCTCGGGGTCGAGGAGCACGTCGGGTACCGGGCCCTGTGCGGGGACGTCGGTGGCTGCGGGCGACCAGGCGTCGCTCGACGCCGGCGCGTCCGCGTCGCCGTCCTGCGGGCCGAGCGGCTGCGGCACGGCGCTCGCCGTACGGGCCCGGTCACGACCGCTCACGACCACGTCGGCGATCGCGGTCCAGGTGTCCAGCGCCGGGCCGTCGGCGGTGACCTGCACGTAGCGGGCCGACACCGTGTCGAAGCGGTAGGTCTCGGCGCGGGCCGGGACGACGTCGGTCGTCGTCACCACGGGTGTCCAGTCGTCGGCGTCGGTCGAGGTCGCCAGCGAGAAGGTCCCCGCGGGCGTGCCGCCCTGCCAGGTGAGGGCGACCTCGTCGACCGTCGTGACCGTGCCGAGGTCGACGGTGAATCGGTGCCCGTCCTCGTGCTGGCCCCACTGCACACCGGCGACCGGCCGCAGTGCGCGCTTCCACACGACCGGCGTGCCGTGGACCTCGAGCTCGGTGACCGCGTTCCAGGCGTTGAGGTTGTTGCCGTGACCGGTGAGACGGACGAAGCGGGCCTCGACCGGAGCGAGGGCGTGGCGCTCGAGTTGCAGCGTGGTGCCCGAGGCCCGGGTGCGTGCGAGCACGGTGTGCCAGGTGTCGCCGTCGACGGAGACCTCGAGGCTGAACACGGCCCGGCGGCGGTCGCCGCTGTGCCAGGCCAGCTCGACGGCGTCGACGGTCGCGAGCGTGCCGAGGTCGGCCGTCAGCTGTTCGCCGTCACCGAGGGCGGACCAGCGGGTGGACAGTGACCCGTCGACGGCGTTGGCGGGGACGTTGCCGTCGTGGGAGGTGGCGGTGACGCCGGCCACCGGGAGTCGTCCGGCCGTCGGTGTCGGGACCGCGGCGCCGAGGACCTCGAGCTCGGTGAGCGAGTTCCAGGCGTTGAGGTTGTTGCCGTGGCCGGTGAGCCGGACGAAGCGGGCCTCGATCGGGGCGAAGCCGAACCGTTCGAGTTCGAGCGTGGTGCCCGAGGACGAGGTGCGTGCCAGCACAGTCTGCCAGCGCTCGCCGTCGGGCGAGACGCTGACGGAGAACTCGGCGCGACGGCGGTTGCCGTCGTGCCAGGCGAGCGCCAGCCCGTCGACGAGGGCCGGCTGACCCAGGTCGGCGGTCAGGTACTGGCCGTCGCCGGCAGCCGACCACCGGGTGGTCAGCGAGCCGTCGACGGCGTTGGCGGGGACGTTGCCGTCGTGGGCGGACGCAGTGACGCCCGCGACGGGCAACGCGCCCGACGTCGTGGCGGCCGCAGCCGCCTCGGTGAGTGCCGGTACGGCCAGCGACGAGGCAGCCACTGCGGCCAGCGCGAGACCGGCCAACGGGGAACGCAGGGAGGGAGGAAGGAGCGAGGACATCCGTGTCTCGTTGGTGTGGGAGGAATGGGGCGAGCACCCGTCCCGTCGTGCCGGACGCACGTCGAGCGAGTGATTTGCAGGCATCCTTCAGAGACCGGTCCGGCAGCGCACGGCGCCCGGATCGGCGCTACAGCCCGGCGCCCGACCTGCCGAGACGGGGCGTGTCGGCGGGCCGCTCACCGCGCCGGGACGGCGTCGCGGCGGGACCTCGCGGCGGGGTACCGTGTGGCTCCCGCCACCGAAGGAGCGACGACATGCCGGTGTCCGAGATCCCCGAGGCGCTGAGCTACGACGACGTCCTGCTCGTGCCGCAGGCGTCGGCGGTGCTGCCGCGTGACGTCGACATCTCGACCCGGTTGCACGCGACGATCCAGCTCCGCCTGCCCCTGCTCTCGGCGGCCATGGACAAGGTCACCGAGGCCGAGATGGCCATTGCGCTCGCGCGGCAGGGCGGACTCGGTGTCATCCACAAGAACACCAGCGTCGAGGCGCAGGCCGCAATGGTGGAGGACGTCAAGCGCTCGGAGTCGGGCTTCATCCTCGACCCGGTCACCCTGCGGCCCGACGACACGGTCGACACCGCGTTCGAGCTGATGGCGCGCTACCGGGTGTCGGGGTTCCCGGTCGTCGACGAGGCGGGACGTCTGGTCGGCATCGTGACCAACCGGGACCTGCGGCTGGTCACGGAGTCGGGACACCCGGTCAAGGAGTACATGACCGCCGACCGGCTGATCACCGCGGTGCCCGGGACCACGCTCGACCAGGCCCGCGACCTGATGCAGGAGCATCGCGTCGAGAAGCTGCCGATCGTCGAACCCGAGCAGGACGGCCGGTCGGGTCGGCTGACCGGCATGTTCACCTTCAAGGACATCGAGAAGGTCCGTACCTACCCGAGCGCGGCCAAGGACGGCCGTGGCCGGCTGCTGTGCGCGGCTGCGGTCGGCGTGGGCCCGGAGGGCGAGGCCCGGGCCGAGGCGCTCGCCGCGGCCGGGGTGGACCTGCTGGCGATCGACTCGTCGCACGGGCACTCGGCCGGCATCCTCGAGTTCGCGGCGAAGCTCAAGGACCGCCTCCCCGACGTTCCGCTGATGGTCGGCAACGTGGCGACCGCGGACGCCGTGCGGGCCTGTGCGGACCACGGCGCCGACGTGGTGAAGGTGGGGGTCGGTCCCGGATCGATCTGCACCACGCGGGTCGTCACCGGGGTGGGCATGCCGCAGTTCACCGCCGTGATGGACTGCGCCGAGGTGGCGCTCGAGTGCGGCATCGCCTCGGTCGCGGACGGCGGTGTGCGTTTCTCCGGTGACGTGGTCAAGGCGCTGGCCGCGGGCGCGAGCGCGGTGATGGTCGGCAACCTGCTGGCCGGCACGGACGAGTCGCCCGGCGAGCAGGTCCTGGTCGGCGGCCGGCGCTACAAGGAGTACCGCGGGATGGGCTCCATCGACGCGATGCGCGCCGGGTCCGCCGACCGCTACTTCCAGGCCGAGAAGTTGGCCGGCAGCGCCAGGGAAGCGGTCGCGCAGCCGTCGAAGCTGGTGCCCGAGGGTGTCTCCGGTCTGTTGCCCTACCGCGGGGCGCTGGCCGAGGTGACCGGACAGCTCGAGGGCGGGGTGCGGGCCGGCATGGGGTTGGTCGGCGCGGCCGATCTCCCGTCGCTGGTCGACAAGGCCCGCTTCGTACGCCAGTCCGCCGCCGGGGCCCGCGAGTCGCACGTGCACGACCTCGACGTCGTCCACGAGGCACCGAACTACTCCGTGCCCGGCAAGCGCTGAGGTGTTTCGGGGCCCGTCCCGGACGGGCCGGCCCGATCAGTCCGGCAACGGCGGCGCGTGCTCGTGGGCCGCGCCGCGGGGACCGTCGTCGTAGGGACAGTGGCGGCACCCCGACCCGCAGCAGTCGCCACGGTCCCACAGTTCGGCGGCCGTGAACACGAAGAAGCCGGTCGACGGGTCGAGGTAGCCCGGGTCGCCCACGTGCACGGCCGCGTCGTGGGCCGCGAGGATCGCGGCGTAGTCGTCCCGCCCGGGGTCCAGCCGCTCGACCAACGGCAGCCGACGGACCCCGGGTGGTGACGTCACGCCGGCGTGCGCCAGGTCCGCACCGCGTCGAGCGCGACGGCGACGCCGTGCGCGTCGACCTCGGGGACGACCAGGTGCGCCAGGGCCTGGATCTCGGCCGGTGCCTGGCCCATCGCGATGGCGGTGCCGGCGACGGCCAGCATCGAGCGGTCGTTGGCGGCGTCACCGATGGCGACCGTCGAGCTCAGCTCGAGGTCGAGGTGCTCGCTCGCCCGGGCCAGGGCGCGACCCTTGTCGCTGTCGGGGGAGGTGGCGTTGACGAAGTGCAGCTCGGGGGCCCGCGGGGAGTCGGCCTGTCCCACGAGCAGGCCGAGGCGCTCGATGCCGGCGATGACCGCGGGGACGGCGGCCGTGTCGAACACCGTCATGGTGATCTTCGGGATCGCCTGGCCGGCCAGTGCCTGCGCGTCGTCGACCACCCCGAGCGGCTCGTGACCGAGGATGTCCCAGTGGGTCCGGGCCCGCTCGTCCCACGACGAGACCCAGAACCCCTCGTCGGTGTAGACCTCGAGGTAGGCGTCGTCGCGGGACCCGGTGAACGTCAGCAGCTGCGCGACCTGGTCGAGCCCGAGCGACCACGCGGCGATGGTGCGACCCTCGTGGCGGACCTCGGCGCCGTTGTGCATCACGTGGGGGCCGGTGGCGCCGAGTTGGCGGACCAGGGCCTCGACGCCCAGCGGCATGCGCCCGGTGGCGACGCCGACGCGCAACCCGGCCCCCTGGGCCCGTTGCACCGCCTCGACGACCTCGTCGGTCGCGTCGACACGGGGGCCGACGAGCGTGCCGTCGACGTCGCAGACGACGTAGGCCGGCGTGGGTCGGCGCCACTCGGCGAACCGGCCGCCGGGGCGGATGCCCGCGGGCAGGCCGGTGGAGGGGGAGGTGGTCATCTCAGCCGAGCGCCTTGACCTGTCCGAACCGCTCCTCGTAGTTCGTCAGGTTCGTGTTGAGCGCGTTGAGCACCCGGCCGACCATGGTGGGGGCGATGCGCACGCGGCTGACGACCTCGGCGTTGACGCGCCCCGCCTCGCCGGCCGGCAGCAACTGGCAGAAGTCGAGCGTGAACTCGTGCGGCGAGTGGGACACGACCAGGAAGTTGGCGTACGCGCCGTGCTTCTCGTCGTCGGGGACGACGACCTGGACCTGCGGCTGCTGGCGGGGCTGCTCGGGCGTGGGCTGGTCGGACACGTTCGGACCTCGGTCGCGTGCGGACATGGGGGTGCGTCGCCGGAGGCTATCGGCCGGGAGGGTGTGGGTGTCGAGCCGCCTAGGCTGGCCGCGTCCATCCGCCCGGTCGCGACGAAAGTGCACCCATGACCCTCGGCCCGCTCACCGACGCCGTCGCCGACGCCACCCGCCAGGCGCTGGAGGTGGTCCCGCGGATGTGGGACCGGGACCACACCGTCTGGCGGGACGACCCCACCGAGATCGAGGACCGGCTCGGGTGGCTCGACGCGCCCGAGCGGGCGGACGAGGTGCGAGGCGAGCTCGAACGGCTGGTCGCCGACGTGGTCGCCGACGGGATCACCGACGTGCTGCTGGTGGGGATGGGTGGTTCGTCGCTGTACCCGGAGGTCCTGGCCACCACGTACGGCGCCGCGGCCGGCCATCCGCGTCTGCGGGTGCTCGACTCGGTCGACCCGGCCGCCGTCATCGCCGCCGAGGAGGAGCTGCCCTGGCAGGCGACGCTGCTGGTCCCGGCGTCGAAGTCCGGCGGGACCGTGGAGATGGCCTGTCACCTGGCGCGGTTCCGCGAGCGGTTGGTGGACGTGCACACGGCGGCCGGTGCGGGGCGGCACATCCTGCCCATCACCGACCCGGGAAGTGCGCTGGAACGCGAGGCCTCCGAGCGTGGATACCGCGCGGTCGTCCACGGCCAGCCCGACGTCGGAGGCCGCTTCAGTGCCCTGACGCCGTTCGGGTTGCTCCCCGCGGCGCTGCTCGGGGTCGATCTCGACGCGCACCTCGCCCCGGCGCGTGAGCAGCTCGCGGCGGCGCGGAGCCAGGACCCGTCGGTCAACTCCCCGGCCGTGCTGGGGGCGACCATCGCCGCCGCCCACCGGGCCGGCCGCGACAAGTTGGTGCTCGTCCTACCCGACGAGGTCGCGACCTTCGGCCTGTGGGTCGAGCAGCTCGTGGCGGAGTCGACCGGCAAGCAGGGGGTCGGGGTGCTGCCCGTGCTCGACGCCGACCTCGCCGACGCCGACCGTTGGGGCGACGACCGCCTCGTGGTCGTCCTGGGTGCCTCGCCCGCGGCCGAGGCGGTCGCCCGCGCCGGTCATCCGGTGGTGCAGCTGCCGTGGTCGGGGCCCGAGCAGCTGGCCGGCGAGGTCGTGCGCTGGGAGGTGGCGACCGCGGTCGCCGGAGCACTGCTCGGCATCAACCCGTTCGACCAGCCCGACGTGCAGTCGGCGAAGACGGCGACCGACCGGGTGTTGTCCTCGGGAGAGGACCTGCCGCCGACCGGGAACGCCGACGAGGTGCTCGCCGACGTCGCGGCCGGTGACTACGTGGCACTGCTCGGCTTCGTCACCCCCGGCGGGGACGACGAGCAGGCGCTGCATGCCGCGGCCACCCGGCTGCGTTCCCGCCTCGGGGTGCCGGTGACCGTGGGCATCGGTCCGCGCTACCTGCACTCGACCGGACAGCTGCACAAGGGCGGGCCGAACACGGGCCGGTTCCTGGTGGTGGTCGGCGAGGACGCGCGTGACGCCGACGTGCCGGGACGCGACCACAGCTTCGGACGTCTCAAGCGGGCCCAGGCCGCCGGCGACCTCGCCGCACTCCGTGCCGCCGGCCGGCGCGCCGTGCATCTGCGCCCGGAGGCACTGCGCGAGCTGTGACCCCGACGCAACGGGGCACCCGCGCTCGGCGGACTCAGCCGGCCGCGGGCGCCTCGATCAGCGTGGCCAGCTGCACCAACGCCGGGCGGGTCGGGAAGTCCGACAGGCCGACGCCGAGGCCCGGTCGCAACGCGACCAGCGGACCGGCGTCGGCACCCTCGACCTTCAGACGGCCGTCGGCGAGCGGGCGGTAGTCGTCGACGCTGAACCACTCCTGCCGCCCGCCGGGGGTCACGCCGGCGAGCCGGACACCGGGTGCGCCACCGAGCAGCGGACGCGCCAGCAGCGGCGCCAGCCGGTCCTCGAAGGCGAGCCAGGTCGGCGACCGGCGAAGGACCCGCGGTCGGGCGGCGAACACCCAGGACCGCCAGTCGCGCGGCCGCGGTGCCAGGCGCAGGTACAGCGGTCCGGCCTGCACCGCGATGTCGCGACCGTTCCAGCCACCGGTCACGGGCACGATCCTGGTCTCGTCGAAGGCGTACACGCTGGTGACGAAGTCGCGGACCGCGGGGGAGGGGGCGAGCAGCACCCGGCGCCCGTCGGGATGGATCCACATCACGTCGGCGAAGGCCCCGAGCGGCGAGTCGTGCCACATCCCGACGACCGTCATGTGCCCGCTGGCGAACCCCGCCGCCGCGATGGCGCCCTCGAACCGGTCGATGCCTCGGCTCACGTGTGGTTCCTGCCTCCTCGGCGACCGCGTGCCGGCACGGCGCCGACGCGCCGCCCCAGGTGGGCGGTGAGGGGCTCGAACCCCCGACCTCCTCGGTGTAAACGAGGCGCTCTGGCCAACTGAGCTAACCGCCCGTGCAGGCGCGCAGCCTAGCGGTGTACCGCCGACCGCCGAGCCCGCCGACGCCCGAACCGCTGCCCGGGTGGGCCCACTAGGCTCGTCGGCTCCGCTCGCGACGAGGAGACCGGCGCCCATGCGCGAGACCGTCGGCGACTGGCTGGCACTGCTGCACGAGCGCTACCCACCGGCCGAGGCGATGCGCTGGGACGCCGTCGGGCTGCAGGTCGGCGACCCGGCGTGGCCGGTCGCGCGGGTGCTCGTGTCGCTCGACGTCACCGGTGCCGTGGTCGCGGAGGCCGCCAGGGAACCCGACACCCTGGTCGTCGCGCACCACCCGCTGCTGTTCCGCCCCCTGACGGCGTTGACCCCGGCCACGGCGAGTGGTCGCACGGCGCTGGCGGCCGCCCGTGTCGGCGTCGCCGTCGCGGCCGCGCACACCAACCTCGACGTCGCCCGTGACGGCGCCGGCACCTCCGACCCCGTCGTGCGTGCGCTCGGCCTGCGCGACGTGCGGCCGCTGACGACCGAACTGCGCGAGGCGGACGAGCTCAAGCTGGTCACCTTCGTCCCGCCCGAGGCGCTCGACCGGGTCCTCGACGCGGTGACGGCGGCCGGAGCGGGACGGATCGGGGACTACGAGCGGTGCAGCTTCCGGATGCGGGGGACGGGCACCTTCCGTCCGCTGCCGGGCAGCGACCCCTACAGCGGTGAGGGCGTCGGCCGGGACGCCGCCGAGGAGGAATGGCGCCTCGAGGTGGTGCTTCCACGCCGCCGGGCCGGAGCGGTCGTCGCCGCCCTGCACGCCGCGCATCCCTACGAGCAGGCCGCCTACGACCTGCACCCGTTGCTGGCCGGCGCCGAGGTCGGGCTCGGCCGCGTCGGTGTGCTCCAGGAGACGACGTCGCTCGAGGCGCTCGCCGCGATCGTCCGCGAGCGGCTGCCCGCCCCGCACCTGCGCTACGCGGGCGACCCCGACCGCCCGGTGCGGACCGTCGCCGTCGTCGGCGGCGCCGGTGACGGGCACCTCGGCGACGCGCTGCGAGCCGGCGCCGACGTGTACGTCACCGGTGACCTGCGCCACCACGTCACCCTCGACGCGCTCGAGCAGGGCCTGGCGCTGATCGACGCCGGCCACCACGCCACCGAGGTGGCCGCGCTGCCGGCCTGGATCGAACGGCTGTCCACGGCCGCCGACGGACGGGGGCTGGTGGCCCCGGTGATAGCGTCGACCACGCCGACGACCACGTGGAGATGACGGTGGCGGATCCGACTTCCGAGGACCTCGAGCGTCTGCTCGAGCTGCAGGCCACCGACCATCGCGTGCGCAAGGTGCAGCACATCCTCGACGACCTGCCCGAGCAGCAGCAGCTGGTCGAGGCCAACGAGCGGGTCGCGGAGCTGCGACGGCAGCACGAGGACCTTCGCGTCGAGCTCGAGCGAGCCAACGCCGAGCAGCGGCAGCTCGAGCGCGAGACGGACGTGCTCATCGAGCGGCGCGACGCCGAGCGCGTCCGCCTCTACGACGGGTCGGTGACCAACGCCCGCGAGCTCAAGTCGGTCGAGGCCGAGGTCGACGCCACCGTGCGGCGCATCGAGGAGCACGAGGATTCCATGCTGGCGGTCATGGAGCGGCTCGATGAGCTCGAGCAGCGCAGTACCGAGCTGCTGCAGGGCGCCGAGGCCGAACGCCAGCGGATCGCCGAACTCGAGGTGACCCTCGACGAGTCCGCGAAGGACTGGCTGGCCGAGCTCGGCGAGCTGCGCGCGATGCGCGACCGGCAGGCCGCCGAGCTCCCCGGGCCGCTGCTCGAACGCTACGAGGAGGCCGCCCGACGCGGCGGCGGCACCGGCATCGGCCGGCTCGACGGCAACGCCTGCACCGCGTGCCGCATCGAGATGTCGTACGCCGACGTGGGGGAGCTGTACGAGGGTCCGGCGTTGACGAGCTGTCCGCAGTGCCGCCGGCTGCTCGTGGTCGCCGACTAGGCGAAGCGCCGCGCCCGTCCGGTCGCGGCCGCGACGGGTGGTGGTGGTCAGAGCACGCGGCCGTCGGCGGCGGCGGCTCGATCCAGGCCGGCGGCCTTGGCCCGCTCCTTGGCGCGATCAGCGGCCCGCAGCAGCGAGACCTCGTCGCCGGCGTCCTCGGGGTACCGCGCCAGGCCGTAGGCGGCGTGCACCTCGAACCAGCTCCCGTCGGGCAGGACGACCTGCTCGTCGTGCAGGCGGGTGACGACGTGCTGGAGGATGTCGCCGGCACGTTCGCGCTCCGAGCCGGTCAGGGCCATGGCCACCTCGTCGCTGCCGAGCCGACAGGCACGCAGTTCCTTGCCTGACGCGCGACGCAGGACGTGGGCCAGCACCCGAACGGCCTCCGTGCCGGTCGGATGTCCCCACCGCTCGTTCAGGGTGCGCATCCCGCGGATGTCGGCCAACAGGATCGTGAACGGCTCCTCGGCCCGGCGCAGTTGCGCCAGCTGGTCGTAGAACACCCGGACGTTGAGCAGACCGGTGACCGGGTCCTCCCGGACCGAGCGCTGGACCGCCTTCTCCTTGGCCCGAGCCAGATCCGTTCCGGCGGCCCCCACCACCGCCAGCCACGGCAGGGCCGCCGATCGCGCCAGGAACCCGATGGTGTCGGCCGGCGAGGGCTGCTGGGTCAGGTCGACGGCGAGGTGGGCGAGCGCCGCCGCGCCGGCGTACCCCAGCGCCGGCCGCACCCCGCCGGCCAACCCGGCGAGCAGGACGATCGGCGCCAGCAACCAGGCGACGTTGCCGTCACCGAGCGCGAGGTGCAGCCCGACGCTGACCGCGAGCGACCCCGCGAGGACGGCGATCCGCACGGGCCGCGGACGCAGCGCCGCGGCGGCCTCGGTCAGCCGCGTGCGGGTCGTGCCGGGCAGCGTCGGTCGTCCCACCTCGTCCTCGTCACCGGGTCGCGGATGTGTGGCCGGTCAGGGACCAGCGTCGCCTCCGGCGTCCCCGAGGGCGCACAGGAACGCGACCACGTCGTCGGGGTCCCGCAGGCGGCGACGTGCCACCGTAGCGCGCGCGGTGTCGGCGACCAGGATGCCGAGACCGTCACGGCGGTCGGCCTCCCGGAAGGCGTCCTCGTCGGTCACGTCGTCGCCGAGCACGAGCGGTCGTCGGCCGGGGGTGCGCTCGGCGATCCAGGCCAGGGCCCGCCCCTTGTCGACCCCGGCCGGTCGCAGCTCGACCACGGCCTTGCCGGCCAGGACCTCGAAACCGGGACCGTCCTGCCGCCGCTGTTCGAGCAGGTCCAGTACCTCGGGCAACGTCGCGTCGCGCAGGTCGTCGGCGACCCGACGGTGGTGGACGGCCAGGGAGGCGGTCTTGCGCTCGACCTGCCAGCCGGCGTCGTCGGGCAGGCGCTCGCGCAGGTGGGTCTCGAGCTCGTCGAGGACGCCGGCGACCGTGTCGACGTCGACGAACGCACTGGGTTCGCCCTCGGCGGTGCGTACCTCGGCCCCGTGCCCTCCCGCGTAGGTGATCGGCAGGCGCCCCAGACGCGCGTCCAGCTCGGCGATCGGCCGCCCCGAGACGACCGCGACCGGGGTGCGGGCGGCCAGCCGCTCCACGGCGGCGACCACCCCGTCGGCGGGCGCGGCGTCCTCCGGGCGCTCCACGATGGGGGAGAGCACCCCGTCGAAGTCCAGGACGAGCAACCAGTCCTCGACCGGGCCGAGTTCGTCGGCGAGCTGGATCGGGTCGTCGAGGTTCATGGTGAGGCGTGCCCCCGGGCGATGTCGGACAGTTCGTCGTCCACCCAGCGGAACACGTCGCAGGAGCGGACCGCCTCCGCCATCCGACCGATCCGTTGGCGGCGGTCGCCCTCGTCGAGCTGCAGCGCGGCGGCCATCAGGTGGCTGGTGCCCTCGGAGTCGAACGGGTTGCACCGCACGGCGTCCTGCTCGAATTCCTGGGCGGCGCCGGTGAACTCGCTGAGCAGCAGGGTCCCGGCCTCGCCGGCGGCGGCCTGGACGGTGACGAACTCCTTGGCGACGAGGTTCATCCCGTCCTTGAGCGGGGTGATGCACATCACGTCGGCGAGCCGGTAGTAGGCGGCCAGACGGGTGCGCGGCACCCCCCGGTAGAGGTAGTGCACGGGCACGTCGGACCCGGGTTCGGTGAACCGACCGTTGATGCGCCCGACCTCGGTCTCGACCTGGGTGCGCAGGTCCCGGTACTCCTCCACGTCGTCGCGGCTGGGGACCGCGATCTGCACGAAGGCGATCTCGCCCCGCAGCTCCGGGTGTTCCTCGAGGAGCAGCTCGATGGACTGCAGGCGGTGACGGATGCCCTTGGTGTAGTCGAGTCGGTCCACCCCGAGGAACACCTTGCGGCCGGCGAACTGCTCGCGCAGCTCGGCGAGCTCGCGCTCGGTCTCCGGGTCGTTGGCCAGGTCGCTGAACTCCTCGGTGTCGATCGAGATCGGGTGCGCCACCGTCTGCACGTAACGGCCGTCGGGCAGCGCCAGGGTGTCGCCCAGCGAGGTGATGCCCGTGAACAACTGCTGCACCGAGCGGACGAAGTTGTCCCGGTACCGGGTGGTGTGGAAGCCGATCGAGTCGGCGGCGAGCATTCCCTGCAGCAGCTGGTCGCGCCACGGCAGGCGTGCCATCAGCTCCGGCGGGGGGAACGGAACGTGCAGGAACAGCCCGATCGGGCTCTGCGGGCTGAGCCGCCGCAGCAGGTCCGGCAGCAGCAGCAGGTGGTAGTCCTGCACCCACAACAGCGGCGGCTCGTCGGCATCGGCGATCACCCGGTGGGCGACCTCGGCGAACCGGCGGTTGACCTCCTGGTAGGCCTGCCACCAGCTGCGGTCGATGACCGGTTGCACCACCGCGTCGTGGAACAACGGCCACAGCGTGCGGTTGGAGAAGCCGTGGTAGTGGCCGGCGACCTCCTCGGCGGTGAGCGAGACCGCGTGCAGGTCGGCATGCAGACCCTCGACGCGGCGGGGCACCGCGTCGGCGTCGTCGTCCCAGCCGATCCAGGCGCCACCCGTCTCGGCGATCACCGGACGCAACGCGGTCACCAGCCCGCCCGCGGAGGCCTCCCAGCCGTCCTCGGTCTGCGTGACCGGCAGGCGGTTGGCGACCACGACCAGTGGACGGCGTCGGACCTCGTCGAGCAGCTGCGGCGCGGTCATGACGGGCGCTCTCCTCGGGGTCGTCGCGGAGCCTAACGAGCCGACCGGCGAGTCCGCGCTCTCCGACGGCGGCCGGTCGTACCGAGCCTGCGACGTCGTTCAGGGGTCCAGCGTCGCCGACACGCGGGCGGCGAAGGCGGCCCGCAGCCGTTCGGTGACCGGCCCGGGAGCCGGGTACTCCACTTCGTCGTCGCCGTCGAACAGCACCGCGTGGACCGGCAGCACGGGCCGGGTCGCCGACACGACGAACACCTCGTCGGCGGCACGCAACGCGTCGAGGTCCGGCACGGTCCGGGCCACCTCGACGACCTCGGCCAGCGACCGGACGGTGATGGAGTCGAGGATCGGCAGACGCTGCGGGTCGGGACTCGACACCTCCCCGTCGTGCACCAGCACCACGGCGCCGCTGGGCAGCTCGTGCACCAGGCCGCCGTCGACGACCAGCGCGTCGTCGGCCTCCCGGGTGTTCGCCTGGCGCAGCGCCCACTGGTTGACCGCGTACGACAGCGTCTTGACCCCGGAGATGGCGGTGCGCCACGGTGCCTCGACCACGGCCAGGGAGATCGTGGCCGGCCAGGACACCGGACCCAGGATCCCGCGTACCGCTCCGCCGCGGGTCACGATCAGCCGGAGCGCGCCGTCCCGGGCGCCGAAGGCCGCGAGCAGGTCGGCGATCGCCCGATCGACCGGCGGCAACGGCAGGTCCAGGGCCTTCGCCGAGCGCCGCAGGCGTTGCAGGTGCGCGTCGCGGGCGTGGGTGCGCCCGCCGCGGACGAGCATCGCCTCGAACACGGCGTCACCGCGCAGGAAGCCCTCGTCGGTGAGCGGCACCGTCGCGTCCGCGGCGGGCAGTACCCGCCCGTCGACCCACGCGATCGCGCGGCCGCTGGCGGGTGGGACGGTCTCGGCCTGCTCGGAACTGGTCATGACCGCATCCAACCAGACCGGCAGGAACCCGACCGCACGCGCGTACCCGGTCGACCCGCCGCAATCCGGCGGATGGCGGAGCGGTGCCCGCGCCCGACGGGGGACTAGCGTGGCGAGCCGACCCGGAGGTGGCCATGGCGGCGCAGGCGGACACAGCGGTGCTCGACGGCCTGCGGGCGCTCGGGGAGGAACTGCCGTTCAACCGGCACCTGGGGGTCGAGGTCGTCGAGCTGACCACCGGGTGCGCGCGGACCCGTCTGCAGGCCGACGAGCGCCTGGCCAACCACGTCGGTGGGGTGCACGCGATCGCCGAGCTGGCACCGGTCGAGTTGGCGGGGGCGCTGGCAGCATCGGGACGGCTGGCCCCGTTGCTGGGGCGTGGGTACGTGCCCGTGGTCGGTGGGCTGACGGTGCGCTACGTCGCGCCGGCACGGGGAGTGCTGTACGCCACGGCCGACGTCGGCGAGGACGTCGTCGCACCGGCACTGGCGGCCGCCGACGCCGGCGAGCGCCCCCGCGTGGAGGTCGAGGTCGCGGTCACCGACGCCCAGGACACGACGGTCGCGTCGGCGTCACTCACGTTCGTCTACCTCGAGATGGCCGCGACCTCCGGGTGAACCCGACGGCCGGCGTGTGTCCGTCCCGAGCCGCGCGCTACCCTGCCTGGCTCGGGAGGAGTCGGCCAGGCGGCCGCGCCACTGACCTCGGTCAGGGTGAGGAAAGTCCGGACTCCTCAGGGCAGGGTGCTGGGTAACCCCCAGGCGTGGTGACACGTGGAAAGCGCCACAGAGAACAGACCGCCACGGTCCTCCGGGGTCGTGGTGAGGGTGAAACGGTGAGGTAAGAGCTCACCAGCACGGTGGGTGACCACCGTGGCTCGGCAAGCCCCACCCGGAGCAAGGCCAAGCAGGGACGACGGTTGCCCGCCCGTCGCACGGCGCGAGCCGTGCGGCACGTCCCAGGTGGGCCGCAACGAGGTGTCGGGAGACCGACATCCCAGAGAGATGGTCGCCACCGCCGGTCCGCCGGCGGAACAGAATCCGGCTTACCGGCCGGCTCCTCCCGAGTTCTCCCGTCGCGTTCCCGGTGGCCTCGCGGCGCGACGCGCGGGGGCGGGGTCGGGGTCGGGGTCGGGCACGGGTACCGTGGCGCGCCGAATCTTCGTGTCCTCGAGGACCTGCATGTCCGCTCCCGACGTCTCCGTCGACGCGCCCCCCCGGACGCACGACGACAGCCCGTTCGTTCGCGCCTGCCGCGGGCTGCCCCACGAACGCGTCCCGGTCTGGTTCATGCGCCAGGCCGGCCGTGCACTGGCCGAGTACCGCGCCATCCGTGAGCAGCACACGTTCGAGCAGGTGGTGCACACGCCCGAACTCGCCGCCGAGGTGACGCTGCAGCCGGTCCGCCGCTACGGCGTCGACGCGGCGATCCTGTTCTCGGACATCGTCACCCCGGTGCAGGCACTCGGGCTCGGCGTGGAGATCCGGCCCGGCGTCGGGCCGGTCGTCGAGCAACCGTTCCGGCAGCCGTCGGACCTCGACCGGCTCCGTCCGCTCGAGCCCGAGCACGACCTCGCGTTCGTGCTCGAGACGGTCGACCTGCTGGTCCGGGAGCTGTCGGTGCCGCTCATCGGCTTCGCCGGCGCCCCGTTCACCGTCGCGAGCTACCTGATCGAGGGAGGGCCGTCGAAGTCCTACAGCCGCACGAAGGCGCTGATGTACGGCGACGAGGCGACCTGGCACCGCCTGATGGAACGCCTCGCCGACATCACGCTGGCCTCGCTCTCGGCCCAGGTCGCGCACGGTGCCAGCGCGGTGCAGCTGTTCGACTCCTGGGCGGGGGCGCTGCACCCGGACGACTACGTCACCTACGTGCTGCCCCACAGCCGACGGGTGCTCGCCGAGCTCGGCGCGCTCGGGGTGCCCCGCATCCACTTCGGGGTGGCCACCGGTGAGCTGTTGGGCGCGATGGCCGCCGGCGGGGCCGCCGACGTCGTCGGGATCGACTGGCGGGTGCCGCTCGCCGAGGGACGGCGACGCGTGCCCACGGGCATCGGCATCCAGGGCAACCTCGAACCGGCCGTCTGCCTGGGCCCGTGGGAGGGTGTCGAACGGCGCGTCCGGGACGTGCTCGCCGCCGCCGACGGCGCCGTCGACCACGTGTTCAACCTCGGTCACGGGGTGCTGCCGGCCACCGACCCCGCGGTGCTCCAGCGGGTGGTCGAGCTCGTCCACGGCGAAGGGCGCGTCGGCGACCACCGCGGCACGGGGGCGGAGCCGACCGATGGCTGAGCTGGCCGTCGCTCTGCTCGGCGGCACCGCACTCACCGGCCCCCTGGCCGAACGCACCGGCGCGACCGTCGTGGGCACCACGCCCGACGACCACCTCGAGGTCGCCGCCCGGCTCGGTTCGGACGCCGAGCTGGTGGTCGGGATGGCGGCGGTGCCCTGGCCGGTCCTGCCCGACCTGCATGCCGAGGGCTCGGCGACGCTGCCGGCCTACGCCGGGGTCGTGTCCTGGTACGCCCTGCCGCAGCTCGCCGACGCGTTGGCACAGGCGGTCGCCAACGGCGCGAACGCGGGCGCGCACGTGCTGGTGACCGCCCCCGACCCGGGGGAGGACGTCGAGCCGCAGGACCTGATGTTCCTGCGCGAGGTGGCCGCCGCGATCGAGGCCCGCGTCGACCTCCCGCACCGCTCGATCGCCTGGCGCGGGACGACGCGCAACCCGACCGCCGTCGACGCGCTCACCAGCGTGGTCCAGGCCCACGGTCGGCGCGACGTGGTCGAGTGCCCGGTCGCTCCGGGCACGGGTGCCGATCCGACCCTGGCCGCCGCCGCCGAGGCGCTGGGTGCCCGGCTGACCTGCGTCGACCTCGGCCGGGCGACGCAACTCGACCTGCTCACCACCGTGGTGCAGACCGTGGCCGGGGTGGACTTCGACGACGACGACGAGCTCGGGACGTGGTCGTGAGCGCGGCCGCGCCGGACGGCTCGGCCGGGGCGCGCGGCCCGGACGCCGAGCGGCGACGCCGGGTGGCGATCGTGGGCGGCGGCATCACCGGACTGGCGACGGCGTGGCATCTGCGCGACGACGCCGAGGTCACCGTCTACGAGGCGGCGACGCGCCCGGGCGGGGAGATTCGCACCGTCGAGTTCGCCGATGCGCCGATGGACGTCGGTGCGGACGCCTTCCTGGCCCGCCATCCCGAGGCGGAACGCCTGGCCCGTGCGCTCGGTCTCGGCGACGAGGACCTGGTGGCGCCGGCGACCGGGCAGGTGCACGTGTGGACCCGGGGACGTCTGCGACCGCTGCCCGGCGGCACGGTCTTCGGTGTGCCGACCGACCTGCGCGAGGTGGCCCGCAGCGGGGTGCTCTCGCCGGCCGCGCTGGCGCGGGCGACCCTCGAGCCGCTGCTGCCCCGACGCGAAGGGCCCGGCGACCGCAGTGTCGCCGACCTCGTCGCCCGCCGCTTCGGAACGGCGGTGGTCGACGCCCTGGTCGAGCCGCTGCTCGGCGGCGTCTACGCCGGCCGTGCCGATCGGCTGAGCACCGAGGCGACCGTGCCGCCGGTGTGGGCGGCCGCCACCGCCCACCGGTCGCTGACACGCGGCCTGCGCGAGCACCGGGCGGGGACGCGCCACGACGACCGGCCGGTGTTCCTCACCGTCCGCGGGGGCATGAGCCGTCTCGTGACCCGACTGCAGGATGCGCTCGGTGGGCGGGTGCGGCTCGCGACGCCCGTGCACGAGGTGGAGGCGGATGCGGCCGGCTGGCGGCTCCACACCGAGAACGGTCCGGTCGCGTACGACGAGGTCGTGCTGGCGGTCCCGCCGGCGGTCGCCGCCCGGCTGCTCGTGGGCGTGTGCGACGACGCGGCCCGTGAGCTGGCCGGGATGGCCAGCGCCTCGGTCGGCGTCGTCGCGCTGGCCTACGACCGGGACGCCGCGGCGACCGTGCCCGCCGGCAGCGGCCTGCTCGTCCCCCGCTCCGAGGGGCGGCTGATCAAGGCCGCGACGTTCAGCTCCCGGAAGTGGCCCCACCACGGCGAGCGGGAGCGGTTCCTGCTCCGTGCCAGCGTCGGACGGGTCGACGACGCGAGCGCGCTGGAGCTCGACGACGACGAACTGGCCGACCGCGTGGATGCCGAGGTCCGCGCGGCGACCGGGATCCTCGAACCCGCCGAACAGTGGTTCGTGCAACGTTGGCCCGCGGCACTGCCGCAGTACGACGTCGGCCACCGCGCGCGCGTCGAGCGGATCCGGCACGCCCTCGCGGCCCGGCCCGGTCTGCACCTGGGCGGGACGGCGCTCGACGGGCTGGGCATCGCGGCCCGCGCCCGGGACGCCGAGCGGCTCGCCGCCGCCGTCCGCACCCGCTGACCCTCGTCCGCCCGCGTCGGGTGCCGGAATGCCGGAGTGCCGGTATGCCGGCGACGCTCAGGCGGGGACGGGCTCGAGCAGCTCCGGGCCCTCGTTGCGGACGTTGTTGACCCGATCGACGATGGGGGTCGCCGTCAGACGTGGCGGGGCGAGCGCCGCGACGGCGTCGACGAGGTGGGGCGCCTCGTCCTCGGAGGCCGTCAGCCAGTCCGACCACAGCCGGCGCGGCAGCATCACCGGCATCCGGTCGTGGAGCTGCTCCATGCGCCCACCTGCGGCGGTGGTGACGATCGCGGCGCTGAACAGCGGTGCGGCGTCCTCGACGGACGGATCCCGCCAGACGGTCCAGATCCCGGCGAACGCCAGCGGCTCGCCGTCCGGGTCGGCGATGTGGAACGGTTGCTTGCGGTCGCGGTCCGGTCGTGCCTGCCACTCGTAGAACCCGTCCGCCGGCAACAGGCAGCGTCGGCGGCGGAACGCGTCGGCGAACATCCGCGTGGACGCGACCGTCTCGATCCGCGCGTTGATGGGCTGTCTCGCGCCCGTGAGCTGGCGGGTCCAGAACGGCACGAACCCCCACCGCAGCGTTCCGAGACGGCGCGTGCCGTCCTTCTCGATCACGCCGTAGACGTCCTGCGTCGGTGCGACGTTGTAGCGCACCGGCAATGCCTCGGTCCGCACCTCGTCGACCTCGAGGTGTGGCGCCAGGTGTTCCGGCTGCGACAGGGACAGGAAGCGACCGCACATGCGTCCCACCGTAGCGGTCGCTCGACCTCCTTCTCCGGAGCGGGACCGACAGCTACTCTCGTGGGTCGGCCGGACCGAACCCCACCCTGCCATCGACCAGGAGACGCGGCCGTGTCCGAGGACGCGCGGGACATCGCGCAGCGCATCGTCCGCGAGGTACTCGACGCCCACCGCACCGAGCCGACCGGAACCGACCCGCTGGACGGTGCGGCCGGGACCGTCGACGCGGCGGTGTCGCCGACGACGCACGCCGATGCCACGGCCACCCCGGACGCGATGGCGGCCGCACGCGACGACGACCCGGCACGACGAGCCGCCCGGCGCATCGTCGCGGAAGTCCTCGCCGCCCACGCCGAGGCCACCCGACCACCGGTCGGGGACGACCACCCGGCGGTCGCCGAGGCGGAGCAGGCGGGTCCGGCGTCCGCCAGCCCCGTACTGCAGCCGGTGCCTGGTCGCCCCGCGGTGGTACCGGCGGTCCCGCCCGCCCCCGTCGTCGAGGCCGAGACCGACACGGCCGAGGACGCCTCGGCAATCGCCCGCCGGATCGTGGCCTCGGTCCTGGCACAGCAGCCGACCGACGTCGTCACCCGCGCCCGTCCGGCGGCGCCGGATCCGCTGCCGGATCCGCTGCCGGGTCCGGTCGACGAGGTCCGGGCGGTGCAGGAGTCGCCACGGCCGTCGGCCGACACGCCGTCGGCCGACACGCCGTCGGTCGACACGCCGTCGACCGGCCTCGTCGCGCGGACGCGCGAGACGCCGGCCCTCGAACCGCTCGAGGACCTGTTCACGTCGAGGGCCCCGATGTCCGCCGACGCCGCGGGTCCTTCCGCCACGGCGCCTGCCGGGACCGCCGCTGACGTCGCCGAGCCCGCCGCCGACGTCGCCGAGCCCGCCGCCGCGGCGGTCGCGCACGGTTCGCAGGCGTTGGGGGTGGCACGTCGGCGGCGGGACCGGAAGCGCGCGAGCGACGCCCGTCGGGAGCGTGAGGTGGCGCCGGCGGGTGAGCCCGAGGTGCCCTCCGGCTCGGATCCGGTCGAGGTGCCGCCGGTCGCCCCGGCGTCGGCGCTGGCGGACGAGTGGCCGGAGCCGGCGGCGCCGAGCGGTGGCGTGCTGCCGCCGGCGGTCGCGCGCGGTTCGCAGGCGTTGGGGGTGGCACGTCGGCGGCGGGACCGGAAGCGCGCGAGGGACGCCCGTCGGGAGCGTGAGGTGGCGCCGGCGGGTGAGCCCGAGGTGCCCTCCGGCTCGGATCCGGTCGAGGTGCCGCCGGTCGTCCCGGCGTCGGCGCTGGCGGACGAGTGGCCGGAGCCGGCGGCGCCGAGCGGTGGCGTGCTGCCGCCGGCGGTCGTGCACGGTTCCCAGGCGCTCGGCGTTGCGCCGTCATCGGCATCGGAGGCCGCAACGGTCCCGGGTGACCGTCGCTCGGACGGGTCCGGGCAGACACGGACACCGCCGGCCGAGGAAGCGCCCCTCGTCGCGACGACCCGGGATGCGGGCCCCACGGCGTCTCCTGCGCCGGAGACGCCGGAGACGGCCGAGCTGGCGGATCCGCACGCCCCCGTGACGCCGCACGGCTCCCTCGCCCTGGGCGTGGCACCACGAGCCGAGTGGGATCCGCCGCTCGCGCCCCCGACCTCCGCGCCCCCGACCTCCGCGCCGGCGACGGAGAAGCCGGCGACGGAGAAGCCGGCGACGGACGAGCCCGGAGCAGGGACGACCGAGCCCGAACCGGCCGTCGCCGAGCCCGAACCGGAACCGGTGCCCGTGGCGCCGCGGCGCGCGCCGCTCGAGGCGGTGGTCGCCGTTCCGTCCGCGACGGAGGACGCACCGAGCCCGGCGGACGCGTCGGACGACGCTCCAGACCGCCGTCCGGGCACGGCCTCGCCGATGACCGAGGACACCACGGGCGGCCTCGCCGCCGTGGACGTCGACCCCGACGACGAGCCGGTGTTCGGCATCCCGGTGACCGGCCCGCCCCGACGTACCGGCCGCTGGCTGTTGACCAGCATCCTCGGGGCGGTCGCGCTCGCCGTGCTGCTGCCGATGGCGATCGCCGCGCTGCGCGATCTCGTGGCCCTGTCCTGACCCTTCCGACGCCGCGCGGTTCCGGGTGCCGCTCGACGCGAGGTCAGGTCGCCCAGGCGTCGGCGTACCAGGGTGGCTCAGGCGGCACCGGTCCGGGAGCCGGGAACCGCTCCTCGGCCTCGTCGGTCAGGTCGAGCGTGAAGATGACGCCCAGGCCGCCGGGGAACATCACGTCGAGGTCCGGTCGACGCACGAACCCCGCTCGCTCGTACATCCGGTGCGCGCGGGTCATCCAGCTCATCGACGAGATGAACAGGCGGTGGCGCCCCTGTTCGCCGGCCCGCTCACGGCAGGCTGCCACGAGCCGCGGGCCGACCCCGCGCCCCTGGACGTCGGGGTCGACGGCCAGCACACGGAACCCACAGTCGCCGGGCGCCGGCTCGGGGCCTTCCCACTCCCCGTCGCCGGGGACGACATAGGTGACGGTGCCCACCACCTCGCCGTCGACCTCGGCGACCAACAACGCCGAGGACGTGTCCAGGCGCAGCCGCGGGTCGGCGAGGAAGGTCCGGTACGGGCCCTCGATCGTGCCGAAGCGGTCGTAGGCCTCGATGGTCAGGCTTCCGACGCGCTCGGCCTCCGCCAGACGCATGCCGCGGATGCGGACCTCGGCCGGTCCGCGCGAGGCGACGGTGGCGACGAACACCCGGTGCCGCAGCTGCAACGGCACGGGCTCGGGCAGCGGACGGCACCCGTCCAGCCAGTGCGCCAGGACCTCGTGCGCCTCCGACGCGTCGCGGAAGCCGATCGTGGTGTCGAACACTTCGACGGCGAAGCCGCGGTCGGCGAACCAACCCAACGGCTCACCCCCGGCGCCACCACACATGCCGGTCACGTCGTCGTCTCCGGCCGAACCGACCAGCACGATCGGGGCGCCCGGTCGAACGACGCGGTGCAGCTCGGCCAGGCCCCGCGACGGGTCGAGCGTCGAGGGGCGGAAGTAGTCCCCGGTCGCGAAGGCGCCGTCGAGGCTGCCGTCGGCGAAGGGCAGCTGGCCGGCCTCCCCGACGACGACCGTGCCCGCGGGACGGTCCGATGTGGGCCGGTCGTCCCCGGCGCCCGCCACCAGCGCCACGACGCGCCGACGCCGGCCCTGGAGACGTGCGGGGAGGGCACCGTCGGCGAAGGCGCCGATCCCGAGCACCGTGGCGTCGAGCGGCAGCCGGGCATCCAGGCAGGCCGCGACGGGGCCGGTGGGGTCGCTCGCCGTCCTCGTGAGCGGGTCGGCGACCGAGACGTCGGTGCGGGGCAGTGGTGACACGGGCGGGGAAGTCCTGGCGGCATCGAGCGAACGAGGCCGCGCAACCTATCGGCGCACGTGGCACCGACGGTCACGGTCCCGCGCGCAGCTCCATCTCCAGGACCTCCTCGAGGTCCAGCAGCATGCGGTCGAGCAGCTGCATTCGCTCCCCGCAGCCATCGGTCTCCAGCACCCGCTGGGCGTCGATGGGGCTCAGCGGTGCGACCACGGCGGCCTGCCAGCAGGCGACGTCGAGGTCGTCGGAGAGTTCGACGGTCGGCGGGACGCCGTCGTGGCCGAGCTCGAGTTGCAGCGCGAGGATGCGCCGCAGCCGCGGAGCCAGCGTGTCGCGCAACGCCACCGCCGGTGCCGCGGCCCGTTCCTCGGGCAGGTCGGTGACGGTGGCGAGCGGATAGGGCGACTCGGTATCCCATCGATCGACCCGGAAGCGGCGGGTGCCCACGCTCAGCACCAGCCAACGACCGTCATCGAGTCGTTCGGCGCGAAGGACGCGAGCGACGGTGCCGACGGCGTAGCGCTCGTCGCCGCCACCGACCTCGTGGCCGCGTCGGATGAGCACGACACCGAACTCCCGGTCGCCCTCGAGCACGTCGTGCATCAGTGACCGGTAGCGGGGCTCGAAGACGTGCAGCGGCAGCACCATGTGGGGCAGCAGCACGGTCCCGAGCGGGAACATCGGCAGGGGGTTCAGTCGGCATTCCTCGGCGGGGTGGGGGACCATTCGTGGCCGGAGGCCCGCCCGGGTCGCCGGTGTGCGATCGCCACGCGGCGGGCGGGCGGCAGCGTACGGTGGCCCGGGGACGACGCCGACGCGTCCCTCCGGTCGCTGGCGCGGCCGACGCCGGGCTGATAGGACACGTTCATGAGCACCCTCGATCCGGACACCGTCGACCAGGCCCTGCGCGAGCGTCCCGGCTGGTCCCGCGACGGGGACGCACTGGTGCGCCGCCTGCAGTTTCCCGACTTCCCCGCTGCCGTCGCGTTCGTGACGCGGGTCGTGCCACTGGCCGAGGACGCCAACCACCATCCGGACCTGGCGATCTCGTACCGACGGGTGGAGGTGCGCCTGTCCAGCCACGACGTCGGGGGGATCACCGACCGCGACCTGGCTCTGGCCGAGCGTATCGACGCGGTGGTCGAGGACGGGGAGGACGCCGGTCCGCGTTGACCGGCGCTCGTGGACCGGTCGTCGTGCCGACACCGCATCGGCGCCCCGGCGGAGCCGTCGACGCACGGATGCGCTGCCGGGCACCTGCCGCCGGCGGGAGCAGGAGGACGAGGTGAGGGTCGTCGTCGCCCCGGACGCCTACAAGGGCACGGCGACCGCGACCGAGGTGGCCGATGCACTGGCCCGTGGCTGGCGACGTCGACGTCCCGACGACGAGGTGGTGGTCCTGCCGCTGGCCGATGGCGGCGAGGGCACCGCCGAGGTGCTCGCCACGGCGCACCCCGGAGCCCGGTCCGTACCGGCGCACGTCGATGGTCCCGATGGCCGCCGTCACGAGGCGGCCTGGCTGGCGTTGCCCGACGGTACGGCCGTGGTGGAACTGGCCGGCGCCTGCGGGCTGCCGTTGCTGGCTGAGCCGGATCCGCTCGGTGCCGCCACCACCGGGCTCGGCCAACTGAGTGCCGCGGCGCTCGACGGCGGTGCCACCCGGTTGCTGGTGACGCTCGGCGGTTCGGCGTCGACCGACGGTGGTACCGGGGCACTGGCCGCGCTCGGTGCCCGGTTCCTCGGGCCGGACTGGCGACCGCTCCCACGCGGCGGCCGCGCCCTGCACGCCCTCACGCGGATCGACACCGCGGGTCTGCGCCCCCCGCCACCCGGCGGCGTCGACTGCCTGGTCGACGTCACGGCGCCGCTACTGGGCCCGAACGGGGCGGCGCGGGCGTTCGGGCCGCAGAAGGGCGCCGATGCCGACCAGGTCGAGCAGCTCGAGGCCGGCCTCGCGCACCTGGCGGCGGTGACGGCGGCGCACGTCGACCGGTCGGCCGACGCCACGTCGGCCGGACCGATCAAGCACCCGACGGATCTGGTGACCGCGCCCGGGTCCGGAGCGGCCGGTGGCACCGGCTTCGGCCTGGCGGCTCTGTGGGGAGCTCGGTTGCGGCCCGGTGCCTGCGCCGTTGCGGACGCGGTCGGGCTTCCCGCGCACCTGGCCGACGCCGACGTGGTGGTCACCGGCGAGGGCGCCTTCGACGCCACCTCGCTGCAGGGGAAGGTCGTGGGGGCGCTGCTGGATGCGGTCCCATCGCGAGCCAGGGTCGCCCTGGTCGCCGGGCGGCTGTCCACGCCACCGCCCACCCGCGTCGCCACCTCCCGGTCGCTGGTGGAGCTGGCCGGCGGTGAGGCGCCCGCCATGCACGAGCCGATCCGCTGGCTGGTGCGGGCCGGGGCCGAGCTGGCGGCGAGCGGATGGCACGGGGACGGAAGTGCGGCTGACCCCGGTCGGCGTTGACGTGCCCGGCCCGGGTGCCGGTCTTCGCCCGAGTGGAGGCGCCGTGGTGCGGACGCGCGTCGGGATGCCGTCGCGGTCGTCCACGGTGGCTAGCGTTCGGTGCACCACGCGGAGGTAGCGGCGCATGCAGGTCCGGGTCGATGGCAAGGTCGGGTTGGTCACGGGCGCCAGCCGGGGGATCGGCGAGGCGATCGTGCGTGAGCTGCTCGACGCAGGAGCGGCGCGGGGGTCGTGATCACCGGGCGACGGGCGGAGACCCTCGAGCCGCTCGCCGCGGACCTCGGGGACCGGGTCGTCCCGGTGGTCGGCAACGTCACGGACGGCGAACACGCCGCGGACGCCGTGCGGGCCGCCGTCGAGACGTTCGGCAGTTGCGACCTGTTGGTCAACAACGCCGGTACGAACCCGGCGGCCGGACCGTTGACCGACGTGGACCTCGGAGCGCTCGACAAGACCTGGGAGGTCAACCTGCGCGCTCCGCTGTTGTGGGCGCGGGCGGCCTGGCACGGTTCGATGCGCGAGCGCGGCGGTGCCGTCGTCAACATCGGGTCGGTCGGTGGGCTGCGGCCGAGTCCGGTCATCGGCGCCTACAACGTCTCCAAGGCCGCCCTGCACCACCTGACGCGGCAACTGGCGCACGAACTGGCACCGACGGTGCGGGTCAACGCGATCGCCGCGGCGGTCGTCAGGACCAGGCTGTCCGAGCTGTTGTGGTCCGCGGACGAGGAGGCCGCCGCGGCCGCGCACCCGTTGGGACGGCTCGGGGAACCCGAGGACGTCGCACGTGCCGTGACGTTCCTCCTCTCCGAGGCGGCCTCGTGGGTCACCGGCGTCGTGCTGCCGGTCGACGGCGGGACGACGGGGGCGTCGGCCGGACTGGCGGGCTGACACCGCGTCCGCAGCGCCACCGCGCGTTCACGGACCGACGGGGTCGCCGACCTCCACCGGCCGCGGCAGTGGCACCTCGAGGCAGCCGTGGTCCGCGCCGACGGCGGCGAGTCCGGCGCGGTCGCCCGCGCCGAGCACGACCGGCCCCTGCCCCGGGTGGACCGACATCAGCTGGTCCTCGGCGGTGACGTGGGCGAGGCCGACGAGGTGACCGAGCTCGTGCAGGATCGTCGCGCCCCAGGCATCGGCGCGGTCCCGGAACCCGGACCGGAGGTCATCGCGGTCGCGGTTGAGGACCACCTGGCCGGTGACGTAGACGCGCTCGCCCGGGCGCCCGACGGCCACCGGCACGGCCAGGCCGCGGTCGGTGTCGCGCAGCGACAGTCCGTTCTCGTGCGGCGTCGCCCAGGCGACCAGGACCGGCGCCCACCGTGGGCCGTACCGCTCCGGCTGGTAGGGGGGGCGGCGACCCGCCGGCCGCTCGTCGGCCTCGCCGATCACGCGAAGTGTCAGGCCGGTCGCGTCCGCGATCGCGGTCACGGCCCGCTCCAGGTCGTCCTCGGCGCCGGCGGGTGCTCCCTCGCGGGCGACGACGAGGTCGATCGGGGTGCACGGGTCCCAGCGGATCGGTCGGCCGTCGTCGTTGTACTCCCAGACCGCGTAGCCGCTGGCGGCCTCGATCCCCGACGCGGCATGGTGGGGCGCCTCGACAAGGTTCGCGGACGCGGCGCTGCCGCCGTCCAGTCCGTGGCTGACCCCGACCGCGGCGACCGCGAGGCCGGCTGCCAGCGCAGCGAGCGCGAGCAGCAGCACGCCGACGAGCCGGGGCCCCGCCGGGGCGTCGGCGTCGGTCGGCGTCGTCGGCGCCGGAGGGCGGCAGTCGGTCTGGTCGGCCACGGTGCCGGACGGTACCGCGAGTAGGGTGCGGGCAGCCGACCGCGAGGATGGTCCGTGCAACGGTTGCGGTGGGTGGACGCCGAAGGCAGGCGCCTGCCCGTGCTCGTCGGCGGCGATCCCGCCGCGCCGCCGGCCGTGCTCGTGCCCGGACTCAGTGACGGGTTGACCCCCGTGAGCCTGCCGGCCACGCAGGCGTTGCTTCGCGAGGTGCCCCTGCCGCTGCGGCACTTCTTCGCCATCGCGGTCTCCTACGGCGACCGGCAGTCCGACGAGCCGCCGCCGTCGACGGCCGACCTCGCGGACGAGGTCGCCGGTGCACTCGAGCAGCTCTCGGACCGGCCGGCGTGGCTGCTGGCGCACTCCATGGGGGCGATGGTCGCGCAGCACCTCGCGGCGACGCGTCCGGACCTCGTCGCCGGCCTCGTGCTCTCGGCCACGACCGGTGTGGCCGACGAGCGACTGCGCACCGTCCTCACCGAGTGGCAGGACGCGGTGGTCGCGCGCGACTGGACCGGCTTCGCCCGGGCCGCCCTCGACGCCTCCTACACGGGCCGGGAGCACGCACGACGTCAGGTGCTGCTGCGTGCAGCGCCACCGCCCGGCCATCCCGACGACCGGATCGCCCGGCACGTCGCGCTGACGGCCGCTGCGCTCCACCACGACGCGCGCGAGGTGCTGGGCGACATCGCCCGACCGACGCTGGTGCTGTCGGGGGAGCACGACCCGCTGTGTCCACCCGACGCCGGCCGCACCCTCGCCGCGGCGATCCCGGGCGCACGCTTCGCCGTCCTCGACGGTCTGGCGCACGGGTTCCCCGAACAAGCCCCACGGCGCTTCGCGGGGCACGTGCTCGATTTCCTGGCGGCCGCCGGTGCCCCGGGGATCGGGTCGGCACCGTCGTCCGCCGCTCCCCGCTGAGGAAGGTCGCCGACATGTCCCGTCTCGTCGTGGTCACCGGAGGCTCGGCCGGTCTCGGTGCGGCGCTGCTCGCCGCCGCACCCGCCGGTGCCCACCGCGTCGACGTGAGCCGTTCCGGACGCGCGCCGGCCGGCGGGGAACATTGGCCGTTGGATCTGGCGGACCCGGAGGACTGGACGACGTTCGCCGAGGCGTTCGCGCGGACGGTCGCGGACAGGAGCTGGGAGCGGATCACGGTCGTGCACAACGCCGGCACCATCGAGCCCATCGGGTTCGTCGGTGAGGTCGACACGGCGACCTACACCCGGCACGTCCTGCTCAACAGTGCCGCCACGCAGGTCGTCGGGCACGCCGTGCTCGCGGCCCTCCGCGACCTGCCGATCCGCCGGGAGCTGCTGCTGATCTCGTCCGGCGCCGCGCGGACCGCACGTCCCGGCTGGGCTGCCTACGGGGCCGCGAAAGCCGCCGGCGACCACTGGGTACGTGCCGTCGGGCAGGAACAGGCGCAGCGGGGCGGGTGTGTCGTGCTCGCCGTGGCGCCCGGGGTGGTCGCGACCGGCATGCAGGAACGCATCCGTGCCACCGACGCCGAGGACTTCCCGGGCGTGGAGCGCTTCCGGCGTCTGCACGAGGACGGGGCCCTGCTCGCACCCTCGGACGTCGCGCCCCGCCTGTGGGCGCTGCTCGACGATCCGTCGGTGTCGAGCGGTGACGTGCTCGACCTGCGCGACTTCGCCTGACCGTCCGGCGCCTCGGTCACGCGGTCGCGTCCGGTCGAGGTTCCTCGTCGTCCGCGGCGCCGGCGCCGGTCGCGTCGCCGCCCTGCGTCTCGGCCGGCTCGGTCGGCCCGGGCGTCGGCTGCGGCTCGGTCGGGGACGGCGTCGGTGTCGGTGCGGGCTCGGTCGGGGACGGCGTCGGCGTGGGTGTCGGCGTGGGTTCCGGCTGGGGCTCCGGTTCCGGTTCGGGTTCCGGTTCCGGTTCGGGTTCGGGCGCCGGTTCGGGCTCGGGCTCGGGTTCGGGCGCCGGTTCGGGCTCCGGTTCCGGCTCGGGCTGCGGCGCCTGCTCGACGCAGGGTTGGCCGTCGGCGTTGGTGAGGTCCTCGCGCACGTCGGGCATCGGGTCGGTCCCGGGCGCCGGCGGGTCCGCGAAGGTGTAGCCCGACGGGCAGGAGACGGTCTCGTCCTGGCGCTCGAGGTCCGAGAGGTCGGGGGCGGTGAAGTCGACCACCTCGAGGCCCTCGACGGCCTGGCGCATGTACTCGCCCCAGACCGGTGCGGCGAGCCCACCTCCGGTGGCGTCGCCCTCGATGGGGGTGTTGTCGGCATTGCCGAACCAGACCGCGGTCGCGACCTGTGGGACGTAGCCGACGAACCAGGCGTCCTGGTTGTTCTGCGTGGTGCCGGTCTTGCCGGCGACGGGACGGCCGATCTGGGCGGACTGCCCGGAGCCGTTCTGCACCACGCCCTGGAGCACCTGGGTGACGCCGCGGGCCACGTCGGTGTCCACGTCGGGTTGGCCGTTGGTCGACGCCTCGTAGACCACGGTGCCCTCGGCGTTCTCGACCCGCGTGACCAGGTGCGGGCGCACGTGGGTGCCCTCGGCGGCGTAGGTCCCGAAGGCGCCGGCCATCTCCAGCGGGGTGAACGAGGCGACGCCCAGGGTCAACGAGCGCACCGGCGACATGGTGTCGCGGCGCACCACCTCGCCGTCCTGTGCGACCTCGCGGTTGATCGGCAGGCCGGCGCGGCGGGCCGCGTCGATGACGCGTTCGCGCCCGACCTCCTCCTGGATCAGGTAATAGGTGGTGTTGGTCGACGACGCGGTGGCCTGCAGCACCGTCTGCTCGCCGGGGCTGCTGCCACCGAAGTTGCGGATGCGGACCGGGTCCGGGTCGGTGGGCTCGGTGACGTCGATCTCGGCCGGCGCCGGGTAGCGCGAGTCGGGGGCGTTGCCGGCTTCGAGGAAGGCCTGCAACGTGAAAGCCTTGAACGTCGAGCCGACCTGGCGCGCCGAGCGGTAGGCGTCGTTGCGCGGCTGGGCGGCGAAGTCGGCGCCGCCGACCAGGGCCATGACCCCACCGGTCGCCGGGTCGAGCGAGACGATCGCGCCGGTGTCGGTGGGGCCCTGCTCGACCGCCTCCGTGACCGTCTGCTGCGCCAGCTCCTGCATGCGCGGGTCGAGCTCGGTGTGGATGCGGTAGCCGCGGAACAGCTCCCCGGCGACGAAGTCGGGCAGCTGGGCGAGCTCGCGCTGGACCCCGTCGAGGAAGTAGGCGTTGGGGCCGAGGTCCCGGCCACGACGCTCGATCACCTCGGGGAGACCGGCGGCGCGCAGCTCGTCGTGGGTGGCCTGGTCGATCCAGCCCTTCTCGAGCATGCCGGCCAACGACACGCGCCGACGCGCCTCGGCACGCTCGGGATTCTCCCGCGGGTCGAAGTTCTCCGGCGAGGCGATGACGCCCGCGAGCGTGGCGGACTGGTTGACGGTCAGTTCGCTGGCAGGGACGTCGAAGTAGCTGCGCGCTGCGGCCTGGATCCCGTAGGCCCCACGGCCCCAGTAGATCGTGTTGAGATAGAACTCGAGGATCTCGTCCTTGCCGTACGCCTGCTCGAGCTTGAGCGCGAGCGCGGCTTCCTCGACCTTGCGGGCGTAGGTCTGATCGGCGCCGACGGCGGCGTTCTTGATGTACTGCTGGGTGATGGTCGAGCCGCCCTGCTGCACGCTGCCGGCGCGCACGTTGGTGAACAGGGCACGGGCCACCCCGGTGACCGACACCCCGTGGTGCTCGTAGAAGTCGCGGTCCTCGACGCCGAGGACGGCGTGGCCGACGTGGTCGGGCAGGTCGGCGATGTCGACGTCCTCGCGTGACGCCTGGTCCGGGCCGGCGAACCCACCGATCTCGTCACCGTTGCGGTCGTAGACCACCGAGGCGTCGGCGGCGATGTCGTCGGGAAGCGGCACGCGGGAGACGATGAGGAAGAAGGCCAGCAGCGCGACGGCGCCCAGCAGCAGACCCGGGAACACGAGCAGCGCCGCCCACCAGCGGCGGTACCAGGGCTTCTTCTGCTTGTGCCGCTTCGAGCCGCGGGGCGTGGAGCCCGTCGGGCCCGTCGAGCGCGGCGGCGTGGAGCGTGTGGCCACGGAGCGTCTGGTCCTCCAGGAACGCGCCGCGGCGAGGACACCACGACGTCGGCCTTCCTACGGTACCCCGCGGCGCGCGGCGCAACGCCCTGCGCAACCAACGGGTCGCGTCGGGCCGCGCTGGTCGCGCGTCGGGCAGGAGACTCCTTGAGTTTCCCCGTGGCCCGCTCCCGGGAGCGGGGAGCGGACCACGGAGCTTCATGGGAACCGGTGACCAGTGCGCGAGCACCGACGGCGCCGGTCACCGCAGCTGGCTCGCGGTACCCCGGGCCGCCGCCGGTGACCAGTGCGCGAGCACCGACGGTGCCGGTCACCGCACCCCGCCCACCAGGAACCGGCGGCAGAAGAATCAGAACGCGCTCTCGGGAACCTCCATGAGCCAGCCGTCCTCGACCTGGGCCTTCTGACGGCGCAGTGCGACCTTGGGCGGGACGGTGCGCAGGAACCAGCGGGCGGACGCGACCTTGCCGGTGTAGAAGTCGCCGTCACCGTTGGTGACGGCGGCGTCGAGCTGGTCCTGGGCGATCTCGGCCTGACGCAGCAGCAGCCAGCCGATGACGACCTCGGCGAGCGAGTAGAGGAACTCGGTGCTGTTGAGCCCGGCCTTGTAGATCTCGGCACGCTTGGTCTCGTCCATCGACGCCATGGCGTGGCCGACGAGGATCCCGAGGTGCTGGCTGACGTCCTCGAGCGCCTGGCCGAGGGCCTGGCGTTCGCGGGCGAAGGGGTCGTCGTCGCGGCCGGCCTTGACCAGTTCGCGGACCTGGTCGGCGAGCCAGGTGAGCGTGGCGCCCTGGTCGCGGACGATCTTGCGGAACAGCAGGTCGAGCGCCTGGATCGCGGTCGTGCCCTCGTAGAGGGTGTCGATCTTGGCGTCACGGAGGTACTGCTCGACGGGGTAGTCCTGCGTGAAGCCGGAGCCACCGAAGGTCTGCAGCGACAGGGCGAGCAGTTCGTAGGCCTTCTCGGAGCAGTAGCCCTTGACCAGTGGGAGCAGCAGGTCCTCGCGGGCGATCCAGCGGGCGTGCTCCTCGGCGTCCTCGCCGTGCAGCTGGGCCTGGTCCTGCACCCAGCCGGTGTACATGACCAGGGCGCGCATGCCTTCGGCGTGGGCCTTCTGCTCGATCAGCAGGCGGCGCACGTCGGGATGCTGGATGATCTCGACCTTGGGTGCGCGCTTGTCGGTCGACCGGGTGAGGTCGGCGCCCTGGACGCGGACCTTGGCGTAGTCCAACGCGTTGAGGTAGCCGGTCGACAAGGTCGCCATCGCCTTGGTGCCCACCATCATGCGGGCGTACTCGATGACGAGGAACATCTGCCGGATGCCGTCGTGGACGTCCCCGACGAGGTAGCCGACGCACGGGGTGCCGTCCTGGCCGAGCGAGAGCTCGCAGGTCGCCGAACCCTTGATGCCCATCTTCTTTTCGAGGTTGGACACCCGCACGCCGTTGCGCTCGCCGAGGTCGCCCTCGGCGTCGACGTGCAGCTTGGGCACGATGAACAGCGACAGGCCCTTGGTGCCGGGGCCGGCGTGCTCGGGGCGGGCGAGGACGAGGTGGACGGTGTTCTCGTGGGTCTGGGCGTCGGCCGAGGTGATGAACCGCTTGATGCCCTCGAGGTGGTAGACGGCCCCGAGGTCGTCGTCACCGTTGTCCTCGACCCGGACGGCGCGGGTGACGCCGGCGCCGACGTCGGAACCGGCGTCAGGTTCGGTCAGCACCATGGTGCCGCCCCAGCAGCGCTCGATCATCGGGCGTCCGAAGCGCGCCTTCTGCCCTTCGGTGCCGACCTGGTCGATGATCGCGCCCATGAGGGCGCCGATGGGCCACAGCATGGCGGTGGCGTGGCCGCCGGAGAGCAGTTCCGAGGCGGCCCAGCGGATCGAGGGAGGGGCGCCGAAGCCGCCGAGGTGGGTGGGCAGCGGCAGCAGGTGCCAGCCGGCCTCGTAGAAGGCACGCAGGGCCTGGTCGAGTTCCTCGGGGATGGTGATGTCGCCCTCGGGGGAGAGCTCGAGCGGGGTGCGGTCGGCGGGCACGAACGACTCGGCCCAGATCGAGTTCCGGGTGAAGCGGTCGAGCTCGCCCAGCAGCATGCGGGCCTGGTCGGCGTCGACGGCCGCGAACGGGCCGGTCCCGAAGTAGTCCTCGGCGCCGAACACCTCGTAGAGGTTGAACTCGATGTCGCGCAGGTTGCTCTTGTAGTGGCTCACCGAACGTCTCCCTTGTCGACGAACCCGATCCGCTCCACGGATGCGGCAGCTCCAACGCTTTGGAGCGTCTGCTACATATTGGAGCGTTCGCTCCAGTTCTGCAAGTCCGGGTTCGGTCGCTGCGCCGACGGTGGCGTCGTCCCGGGTGGCGGGGCGCGCACTACCGTGACCAGCGAGGACGCCGGCAGGCCGGGACCACCGCCGTCGGCGATCCGCACGGACGACGAGGAGGAGTGGGTGGCGCGCTACCGGGTGGGCCTGCAGACCAGGGAACGCATCCTGCACGCGACCCGACGTCTGGTGTCCGAGCTGGGGGTCGAAGCGGTCACCCTGAAGGCCATCACCGACGAGGCGGGGGTCGGGGCGGGCAGCTTCTACAACCTGTTCGAGTCCAAGGAGGCGGCCGTCTTCGAGGTGGTGCGCGAGGCCATCGAGGCGGTGGACCCCGACCCGGCCAGGGCCGGTACCGACAGTCTCGACGAGCTCGTCGACGCGTTCGTGGCCTTTCTGACCGACGACCGCCCGATCGCGCGCATCTACCTGCAACTGGCGGTCGGACGCGGACTGACCGACGCGGACGTCGGCGCTCGCACCATGCGCAGCCACCGGTGGCGGGTCGAGCGGTTCGCCGACGCCTGGCGTCGCGAGGACCGCACGCTGACGAGCGCGGAGTCACAGGCCTTGGCCGAGACGTTGCTGGCCGGGCTGACGGGCCTGGGCATCACCGCGCTGCTCGACCCGGACTTCGACATGCGTGCGCACGCCCGCCGTCTGCTGGTCCGGGTCCGCTCACCGCAGCCGCAGCCGGCGGAGCGCTAGCCTGCGCGGCGTGGACGACCCCAGCCATCGCCGCCCGCACCCGCCCTCGGCACCCGCGTGACCGGGGCCCTGGCGTTGCTGCTCGTCGTGGCGCTCATCGTCGCCAACGGGTTGTTCGTCGCGATCGAGTTCGCGTTGGTGTCGCTGCGGCGTCCGGTGGTCGAGGACGCCGCCGAGACGGGGGACCGGCGTGCCCGCATGGTCGTCCGCGAGCTCTCGCAGTTGTCGTTCGCGCTGTCGACGGCGCAGTTCGGCATCACCGCGACGTCGCTGATCCTGGGCTACGTGGCCGAACAGGCCATCGGGGACACGCTGATCCGTCCGTTGCTGGACGCGGTGGGCATCCCCCAGGGAGCGGCGCTGGGCGTCTCGGTCGCGCTCGCGTTCCTGCTCTCGACGATGGCGCAGATGGTGCTGGGCGAGCTGTTCCCGAAGAACCTCGCCATCTCCCGACCGCTCGAGGTGGCGCGGGCGGTCGTGCCAGTGACCCGGGCGTTCGGCATCGTGCTCGGACCGGTCATCCGGGTGTTCGACCGGTCCGCCGAGTCCGTCTCCCGCTGGGTCTTCCGCGTCGACACCCCGGCGGAGCTCGAGGGCGGGCACTCGCTGGACGAGTTGGCCCGCATCATCAGCGCCTCGGGCGCCGAGGGCAGCCTGACGGTCGAGCAGACCGAACTGCTGCGCCGGGCGGTCGCCCTGGGCGACACCCGGGTCGGCGAGGTGATGGTCCCCCGCCCGGACGTGCGGTGGCTGGCGGCCGACGACACGCTCGCGGACCTGCGCCAGGCCGCCCGCCGAACCGGTCACAGCCGGTTCCCGGTCCACACCGGCAACGAGGACGACGTGCTGGGCACCGTCCACGTCAAGGACCTGCTGCAGGTGGCGACCGAGGACCACGCCACGACACCCCTGCGGACGGTCGTCGTGCCGGCCCTGGCGGTCCCCGAGAGCGAGCCGTTGCGGCGCCTGATCACCGACCTGCGTCGGGAGCAGCGCACGTTCGCGCTCGCGATCGACGAGTACGGCGGCACGGCGGGCATCGTCACCGTCGAGGACGTGCTCGAACAGCTCGTCGGCGACATCGAGGACGAGTTCGACCGGGCCGGACACGACGTGCGCCGAGTCGGCGCCGGCCGCCACCTCGTCAAGGGCTCGCTGCGCATCGAGCGTCTCGACGAGTTGTTCGGGGTACCGGTCCCCGACGGTGAGTACGAGACCATCGCCGGGTTCGTGCTCGACCGCCTCGGACACATCCCCGAGCCGGGCGAACGGGTGGCACTCGACGACTGGGAGCTGTCCGTCACCCGCGTGGAGGGCGTGCGCATCACCGAGCTGGCGCTGCGCCGCCCACCCGGCGGACCGGCGGTGCGTCCATGAGCGAGCTGCTCGCTGCCCTGCCACTGGCCGTGGACGTGAGCGCGGCGGCCGACACCCCGGTCAACCCGTGGGCGATCCTGCTGGGTCTCGTGCTGTTGCTGGCCAACGGTGCCTTCGTCGCGGCCGAGATCTCGTTGCTGGCCGCCCGGCGGACCCGCATCGAGGAGGCGGCCGAGGCCGGCGACCCGCGCGCCGGACGTGCGCTCGAGGCGCTGACCGAGCTGTCGGTCACCTTCAGCGGCGCGCAGCTGGGCATCACCATGTGCTCGCTGGCCCTGGGTGCGGTCGCCGAGCCGGCGGTCGCGGCGCTGCTGGTGCGCTGGCTCGGGGTGACGGCGCTGCCCACCGGGCTCGTCCCGGCGGTCGCGCTCGCGATCACCCTGTCCATCGTGGTGTTCCTGCACATGGTCGTGGGCGAGATGGCGCCCAAGAACCTGGCACTGGCGCGGGCCGAGGAGGTCGCGCTGCGGCTCGCGCGTCCGTTCGGCTGGTTCGTCACCGCCCTGCGGCCGTTGATCCTGCTGCTCAACGGCCTGGCGAACGCCCTGGTCCGGCTCGTGCGCGTGCAGCCGGTGGACGAGCACAAGCTCGTGCACACGGCCGAGGAGCTGGCGCTGGCCCTGGCCGAGTCGCAGCAGCTGGGCACCATCACGGTGCAGGACGCGCAGGTCCTCGACGCGGCCCTGGGGCTGGCACGCATCGACGCGGAGGCGGCGATGACCCCGCGGGTCGACCTCGCGGCCCTGCCCGACACCGCAACGCTGCCCGAGGTGCTCGAGCTCGCGTCCGAGACCGGACACACCCGCATCCCCGTCTACCACGACGACATCGACCACGTGGTGGGGCTCGTGCACGTCAAGGACGTGCTGATCCGTGAGGACGCCGAGCTCGTGGCGTTGACGGTGGCCGACCTGTTGCGCCCCATCCCGGCCGTGCCCGAGTCGCGCGATCTCGAGCAGCTGCTACGCGACATGCTCGACGAGCGCAGCCATGCCGTCCTGGTGGTCGACGAGTTCGGTGGCACGGCCGGCATGCTGACCCTCGAGGACGTGGTCGAGGAGCTCGTCGGCGAGATCGCCGACGAGTTCGACGCCGAACAGCACGCCCGGGCCGAGGACGAGCGCAGCTGGGTCGTGCCAGGGACGATGCGGCGCGACGAACTGGGACGGCTCACCGGTCTGGAGCTCGACGGCGAGGCGGAGACGGTCTCGGGCGCGGTGGTCGAGCAGCTCGGCCGGCTGCTCGAGCCGGGGGACCGGTTCACGACCGTGGACGGCTGGGAGCTGACCGTGCTCACGCTCGAGGGACGCCGGGCCGGGGAGATCGAGGTCCGTGCCCCGGAGGAGGTCGGTGCCGACGGCGACGAAGCGGGTGGCGCGGACGACGGCCACTAGGGTCCCGGGCGGTCGGCGGCCGGGTGACGGGTCGCCGGGGAGGAGCCGAGGTGTCCGTGACCGAGACCGATGCCGACGTGCGGGCGCGAGCGGCCGCGGCGCTGCGCCGGTTGTCGCACGCGCTGATCGCGCACGAGGCCGACGAGGACCTGCTCGAGCGGGTCGCGACGACCGCGGACCGGGTGGCGGCCGACCTCGAAGGCCAGCCCCCGCGTCAGCGGGACCTGTTGGAGCTCAAGCGCCGGATGTTCGACATCGACGTGCCCGACGGCGGAAGGGTCGTGCACTTCGACGAGTGTTTCGTGTCGGGTCCGTGGAACCCGATGGGCATCGCCATCGAGGTCCACCGTGAGGCCGACGAGGCGGTCGCCGAGGTGTCGCTCGGTGCGGCCTTCGAGGGCGCACCGGGACGGTCCCACGGGGGGATCGTGGCGGCGATCTTCGACGACGTGCTCGGCTACCTGCTCACGCTGCGCCAGGAGCCCGGGTTCACCGGCCAGCTGACGGTGCGCTACCTCGCCGCGACGCCGATCGGGCAGCCGCTGCGGTTCCGGGCCCGCGTGGAGGCCGTCGAGGGGCGCAAGCGGCGCACGGTCGCCGAGGCGCGCGTGCTCGGTGCCGACGGCACCGAGGGTGAGGTGGTCGCGACGGCCGAGGCCACCTTCGTGGTGATCGACCTGAGCCGATTCCGGACCTGACGCCCGCGACGCAACGCCGGTCGCTCACTCCAGGGCAGCGGCGTCGCCCCCGAGCGCTTCGACGACCGTTGCGGCGTTGCGGCGCATGAGCTCGACGTAGCCGTGCTCCGGGTCACCGGGCTCGCCGGGCAACTCGTCGTCGGCGAGGTCCCCGACGTAGGTCGCGCCGGTCTCGGCGGCGATCGTGTCGACCACGTCCGTGGGGAACACCTCGCTGCCGAACACCGCCGGCACGTCGTGCTCCCGGACCAGGTCGATGACCTCGCGGACGTCACCGGCGCTGGGCTCGGCGTAGTCGGAGGGCTGCACGGCCGTGACCAGGTCGAAGCCGTAGTCGCGGGCGAAGTAACTCCAGGCGTCGTGGTAGGCGACCAGGGTGTGCTGGTCGTCGGGGATCGTGGCGACCGCGTCGACGATCGCGTCGTCGAGGTCGGCGAGCTCGCTCCGCAGCTCCTCGGCACGCTGCCGGTAGGCCTCGGCACCTTCGGGGTCGAGGTCGGTCAGACCCTCGCGGATCGCCTCGACGAGGTCGCCGGCGAGACGGACGCTGGTCCAGACGTGCGGGTTCGGGCCGGGCCCCGCCCCGTCGTGGGTGTGGCCGTCGTCGTGGGTGTGCCCGTCGTCGTGGTGGGTGTGCCCGTCGTCGTGGGTGTGGTCGTGGACGAGGTCCTCGCTCGCGAGGTGCTCGCCGAGCAGCAGCACGGGTGCGTCCTCGGGAAGCGAGGACTCCGCGAGCGCGACGCTGGCGGGGTTGAGGTCGAGCCCGACCCCGAAGAAGGCGTCCGACGACGACAGGCCGACAACGTCCTGCGGGCGGGGCTCGTAGGTGTGGCTGTCGGCGCCGGCGGGCACCAGCGTGTCGACCTCGACCCGGTCACCGCCGACCCGGCGCACGAGATCGGCCACCGGTGCGACGGTGGCGACGACCCGCAGGACCGCGCCGGCCTCCGCCTCGTCCGTCGCCTCGTCCGCGGCCTCATCGGTGCCGGTGGACGCGTCTCCTCGGTCGTCGACGGCGACGGTGTCCTCGGTCGGCGTCGCCCGGTCGGCGGACGGGTCCCCGCCGCCACAGGCGAGCAGCAGCAACGAGAGGACCAACGAGGTCGTCAATGAGCGGGAGTGGGGACGCACGGGAGGCCTCGAATCGTTGCGAGCTGTTCGCAACAAGACGCTAGGAGGGAGTCGGGGCGGCAGCAACTCGCGCGCGGCGCACCCGGCGTCGCGCGGCGAGCGAGGTGGCCAGGTAGGTCGCGAGGAAGGCCACGGCGCCGACGAGGACGATCGCCGGTCCCGAAGGCACGTTGAGATGGAACGAGCCGTAGAGCCCGACGAGCGACGCGAGCACCCCGGTCGCGACCGCGAGCAGCGCCATCGCGCCGATCGAGCGGGACACCAGGCGGCTGAGCGCCCCCGGGATCACGACCGCCGCCGCGATCAGCAGGACGCCGAGCACCCGGATGCTGGCGACCACCACCGCCGCGACGAGCAGGTTGAACGCGAGCTCGACCGCCTGGGTGGGTACGCCGTGCACCCGGCTCACCTGTGGATCGAAGGTCACGCCGACGAAGACCTTCCACCACCGCAGCAGCACCAGCAGCAGCGCCGTGCCGACACCACCCGCGACGAAGAGGTCGGCCCGGGTGACCCCCAGCACGTTGCCGAACAGCACCGCCTCGAGGTTCACCCGCACCGGCACCAGCGACACCACGAGGACACCCAGCGCGAAGATCGCGGTCGTCACGATGCCGATCGACGCGTCGGCGTGCAGGCCGCGCCGCCGGGCCACACGGTCGATGAGCAGTGCCGAGATCACCGTCGCCACCGCGGCACCGAGGTAGAGGCTCCGATCGAGGGCGACCGCGACGGCGACGCCACCCACGACCGCGTGCGAGAGCCCGTGCCCGATGTAGCTCATCCGCCGCAGGACCACGAACACGCTCAGGGCGCCGCACATCGCCCCGACCAGCACCCCGGCGACGACCGCGCGGGTGAAGAAGGCGTACGCGAAGGGCTCGGTGAGCAGCGTCATCCGAGGGGCCGCGTCGGCGGTACGGCGGGGGAGCGGGCCTCCAGCAGCGGCTCCTCGTCGACGACGACCACGGTGCCGCCGTCGCGGACGACCCGCATCGGCGCGCCGTAGGTGAGCATCAGGGTCTCGGAGGTGAGCACGCTCCCGGGTGGCCCGTCGGCGACCACGCCGGAGGCGAAGCAGACGATGCGTGGCAGGTGCGTCGCGACCCAGTTGAGATCGTGGGTCGTGAGCAGCACGGCGATGCCCTCGGCGTTGAGCTCCCCGATCAGGTGCAGGACGTCGTGCCGGGTGGCGAGGTCGACGCCGGACGTCGGCTCGTCGAGCAGCAGCAGGTCCGCCTCGCGGACCAACGCGCGGGCGAGCAGCACCCGCTGTTGCTGTCCGCCCGAGAGCTCCCGGATGAAACGGTCACCGAGTTCCCCGATGCCGAGGCGCTCGAGCAGGGTGTCGACCCGTTGCCGCTCGTCACGGGCGAACCACGGCACGCGACGCGTCCGGGGGACCAGGCCCAGGAGGACGGCCTCGCGCACCCGCAACGGGAAGTCCCAGTCGATCGTTCCGAGCTGCGGCACGACCCCGACCCGGCGGGGCGGCCGGCGTCCCACGGGCTCGCCGAACAGCCGGACCTCACCGTGGTGGCGGTCAGCATCCCCCGTGAGCAGACGCAGCAACGTGGTCTTGCCGGCCCCCGACGGGCCGACGACCCCGACGAGTTCACCGGCCTCGACGCGCAGCGAGAGTCGCTCGAGCACCGGCACGGCGCCGTACCCGGCCGTCACGTCGACGAGCTCGACGGCCGGAGCAGGCGCCATGAGAGGATGCGGAGCGGGGAAGCGGGAGGACACCGGCGACTGCCTGCGAACGGGTTGCAACAGCATACGAGGCCATGGCGTTCGCGGTTCGGCGGC
The DNA here is from genome assembly GCF_004300825.1 of Egicoccus halophilus. NCBI lineage: Bacteria > Bacillati > Actinomycetota > Nitriliruptoria > Egicoccales > Egicoccaceae > Egicoccus > Egicoccus halophilus. Next base: position 2,661,121 of record NZ_CP036250.1, on the reverse strand, counting down.
GGGCGATCCGCTCCCTTCGCCCGCGCTCCACCGTCGCCATTCGCCGGACACCGCTGTGCGGCAGCGCAACACCCGCTCCGAAGTCGCGCCTTCAGGCAGGCTTCAAGCTAGCGTCCGGCCACAACGCGCGGGCACGCGACATCCGATCGGGCGGCCGGGGGGAACCGGCCGCCCGGTTCCACGTCGGTCCGCGGCGCGGTCCGGCGATGGTCCCCTCGCCACGTGACCTGCGGCCCTGCCAGTGGTCGGGGGCGGGGGTCAGGCTGGGCGAGTCCGGCCAGGAGATCACGCCATGAGGCGCCTACGCCCCCGCACCGACCCCCGCCTGCATCCCGTCGACGAACGCGGCCTGGTGGGCTGCGCCCGCGTCGGTGTCGACGTCAGCGTGGAACTCTGCATGGCCTGCCCGGCCCTGGAGGGCGTCGAACGGCGCGACGGTCAGTTGGTGACCATCGCCTGCCGTCCACCGGTGTCGCCGACGGCGGCCGCGGGCCCGTTCCCGTGGGACCGCTCCACCTGGACGTGACCCGGTCTCCCGGCGGCCGGCCGACGTGAGGCGCCGCCGGGCGCGCGCACGGATTGGCGGCCGCGCGGTGCCGCCTGACAGGCTGCGTCTCCGTGTCGTCGAACCGGTGGGGGCGTAGGTGGGGCTGTCCCGCGAGCAACTCGAGGCTCATCGCGACGCGACGGTTCCCGACCTCGTCGGCGAGTGGCCGCCGCGACTGGTCTTCGTGGGGATCAACCCGGGTCTGTGGACCGCGGCGACGCAGACCCACTTCGCGCATCCGGGCAACCGGTTCTACCCGGCCCTGCACCGTGCCGGCATCACCGACCGGGTGTTGGATCGGGTCGAGGGCCTGGACGATGCGGACCGCCGGCAGTTGACCGATCGGGGCATCGCCATCACCAACGTCGTGCCACGCGCGACCGCGGCCGCCTCGGAGCTGACGCGGGCGGAACTGCGGGAGGGCGGTGAGGCGCTCGTGTCCCGCCTCGAGGCCTGGGCCCCGAAGGTCGTCGCGATCGCCGGCGTGACCGCGTACCGCAGCGCGTTCGGACGTCCCAAGGCGCAGATGGGCCGGCAACCCGAGCCGCTGGCCGGCGCCGAGCTGTGGGTGGTGCCCAACCCGAGCGGACTCAACGCGCACGAGACCATCGACAGCCTCGCCGCCTGGTATCGGCAGGTCGCCGAGGCCGCCAGCATCGTGTGATCCGCCGGGACCTCGGAGGCGACGGGCCCGGCCCTGCCCGGGCGTCGTCCGGCGCGCCGCGTCAGCCGCGCAGGGGTGGGTCGCTGCCGGAGAGGCGGTGTTCGTGGGCGCCAGTGACCGTCGGTGACGGCCTGTGGTGGCGTCGGCACAGGCAGACGAGGTTGTCGACCGTGGTGGGGCCGTCGCGGCGGCGGGGGACGACGTGGTGGAGGTCGGTCCAGGCGGTCGGTGCGCGGCAGCCGGGTCGAGCGCCTTCTACCCCCCGGCGCAGGTTCGGCCGAATGGCCGTCGTAGGAGTCCGACGGGTTCCCTACCGTGACGCGCTCCAGCGGGGGGGGGCTGGCCCCCCTGCTCGAGTGAAGGGGCCCCGCCTTGCGACGGGTAACGACACTACTGTCCGTGATCGCCATGACCCTGGGGCTGTTCGCTCCGGCGGCCCTCGCCCAACCCAGGGGTGGCCCGCCGGTCGGCGGCGGGGGGCATGCCCAGGGACAGGACATCATCAACCAGCCGCGGTGCGAGGCGCTCGGCGGTGAGTGGTCCAGGGACCGCGGCACCGCGTCCTGCGTCTACACCGAGGAGATCGATCTCGGTCGGGTCGTCGACTACGAACGCGAGCTCTACGACCTCGACCTCACGCTCTTCCGCCAGGACCTGACCCTCGGGGAACTGCTCGACCTGGTGGACCTCGCCGAGGACTTCACCGATGTCGATCTCGGCCCGCTCGGTCCGGTCCTCGGCCTGATCCCGGACGCGTTGCGCGACCTGGACATCGGCTACCTCCGCGTGTCCGTCGAGGGACAGCTGATCCTCACCGTCGAGCTCGACCTGATGCTGCTCGTGACCTACGGCGCGTCCCAGCAAGGGGTCATCGGTGCGCCGGGGACGAGCGACACCTACCGGCCGGTCTTCGACCTCGGCGTCGACGCCGAGACCGAGGTGTACCTGGGCTGGGAGTCCTGCGTGGTCGCGGCGTACGCCGGCTACGACGGGTTCACGATCCCGACGCCCTGGTTCCTCCCCAACATCCCCGTGCCCGGTGACGAGTTCGAGGTGATCGAGGTCGACGTGCCGGGACTCGTCTGCACGACGGCGATGATCGTGGACATCCTGTTCATCGACAACTGACCCGTCGTCACCTTCGCGACGAGCCCCCGGACTTCTCCGGGGGCTCGTCGCGATCGACACCAGCCGACGGGCGGACGGCGCGAGGTCGACCCGGCTCGGCCAGCGTGGGGCAGGTGGGTCTCCACGTCCGCCCACATGCGCGAGCGTAGGGATCAGTCCGGGTGGATCGGCAGACCGCCGCTACCGAGGACGTCGTCCGGCCCGCCCGGCCCACCCGGTCCGGCGGGCGGCTGCGCCGGCAGGGCGTCGACCGCGTGCTGGAGCGGGTGCAGGAACGGCAGCGCGGTCGGGTCGAGCTCCTCGGAAGGCACGAACGCCTCGAGCCCACCCTCCTCGGTGAACCGGGACGCGGTGATGTGCGGCGCGTGCCGGCGGGCGCCGAACACGGTGATCACGGCGTCGGCCCCGTTGACGTCGGCCTCCGCCACGAACCCCCAGGCGGGGATCGCCTCGGGGGTCATGCGGTCGGCGGCGAACTGCGCCAGCAGCGCGTGGCGGACCTCGTCGTCCTCGGGGAAGTCGGGCAGCGCCACCAGCTGGGTCCGCTGCGGGCCGGGCAGGACGACCGTCGGCGGGATCGGCCGGTCGTTGCTGCGCACGACCTCGATGGCCGCCTCCTGGCAGACGTAGCGGAGTTCTTCGAACTGCACACCGTCTCCTCTCCTGCGGCCGGTCCGGCGACGGCCGGCAGCGCCGAGGAGGGCTGCCGGCCGGACGATCACACCGAGGTGGTCGCACCTTCGCTGGCCGAGCGCACCGTACGGGCGTACTTGGCGAGCACGCCTCGGGTGTAGCGCGGCGGCAGCGGCTGCCAGCCCTGCCGGCGCCGGTCGAGCTCGTCGGCCTCGACGAGCAGGTCCATGGTGCGGTTGGGCACGTCGATGCGGATGCGGTCGCCCTCGCGGACGAACGCGATCGGCCCGGCGTCGGTCGCCTCCGGCGCGACGTGCCCGATCGAGAAGCCGTGGGTGGCGCCGCTGAAGCGGCCGTCGGTCAGCAGCGCGACGCTCGAGCCGAGCCCGGCCCCCTTGACCGCCGAGGTGACCGCCAGCATCTCGCGCATGCCGGGGCCGCCCTTGGGTCCCTCGTAGCGGATCACGATCACGTCACCGTCGACGATCTGGCCGGTGAGGACGGCCTCCATCGCGCCGGGCTCGCCGTCGAACACCCGGGCCGGGCCCTCGAACACGAGCTGGTTCTCGGCGAGGCCGGCGACCTTGACGACCGCGCCGTCGGGCGCCAGCGAACCGTGGAGGATGGCGAGCCCACCCTCGGCGTGGACGGGCCGGTCCAGCGCCCGGACGACCTCGCCGTCGGGCGCGGGCACGTCGAGCGCCTCGAGCTCCTCGCCGATGCTGCGTCCGGTGACGGTCAGCGCGTCGCCGTGCAGCAGGCCGGCGTCGAGCAGTTGCTTCATCACGACCGGCACGCCACCGACCCGGTCGACGTCGTTCATCACGTAGCGGCCGCCCGGCTTGGTGTCGGCGATGTGCGGCACCCGCCGGCCGATGCGGTCGAAGTCCGCCAGCGTCAGCTCGATCTCGGCCTCGCGGGCGATGGCGAGCAGGTGCAGCACCGCGTTGGTCGACCCGCCGACGGCCATCACCACCGAGATCGCGTTCTCGAGCGACGCCCGGGTGATGATCTGCCGGGCGGTGATGCCCTGCTCGAGCAGGGCCACGACCGCTTCGCCCGAGCGGCGGGCGAACTCGTCGCGGCGCGGGTCGGTGGCCGGCGCGGCCGACGACCCGGGCAGCGCGAGCCCCATCGCCTCGATCGCCGAGGCCATGGTGTTGGCGGTGAACATCCCGCCGCACGACCCCTCCGAGGGGCAGGCGGCCCGTTCGATCGCGCCCAGCTCCTCGTCGTCGATCTGATCGCGGCCGCGCGCACCCACGGCCTCGAACACCTCCTGGATGGTGATGTCGCGGCCGTGGTGCCGGCCCGGCAGGATCGAGCCGCCGTAGAGAAACACGCTGGCCACGTCGAGGCGGGCGGCGGCCATCGCCATGCCGGGCAGTGACTTGTCGCAGCCGGCGAAGGTGACCATCCCGTCGAGGCGCTCGGCGTGCATGACGGTCTCGACCGAGTCGGCGATCACCTCCCGCGACACCAGCGAGGCGCGCATGCCCTCGTGGCCCATCGAGATCCCGTCGGACACGGCGATGGTCACGAACTCGATCGGGAAGCCGCCCGCCTCGCGGACGCCTTCCTTGGCCTGCTTGGCCAGCCGGTCCAGCGGCAGGTTGCAGGGGGTGACCTCGTTCCACGACGAGACCACGCCGACCTGCGAGCGGCCCCAGTCCTCGTCGGTCATCCCGACGGCGCGCAGCATCGCCCGGGCGGGCGCGCGCTCGTAGCCGTCGGTCACGTCCCGGCTGTGCGGCTTGTGGTCGGCCATGGCGTCCTCCTCGACACGTCACCGTCCCGGCCGTGCGGGAACGGCGCGCCATCTGACCACACCGGTACGGGGACGTCGAAACGCACGGGTAGCGTGCCGGGCCGCACCCAACGACGAGGAGGCGCCGATGACCGAGGCGACGCTGGGCGAGTTGCTGCCGCGCCTGCAGGCGGGGGAGACGGTGCCGGCCGACGAGGTGCCGCTGCTCGCACGCGACGTCTTCGCGACCGGCGTCGTCGGGCTCGCGTGGGGCACCTTGGCGCTCGATCGACTGACCGCGTCGCTGGAGGTCGACGAGCGCCACCACCAGCCCTACGGGATCGTGCACGGCGGCGTGTGGTGCGCGGTCGTGGAGTCGATCGCGTCGGTCGGCGCGGCCCTGCACGCCGCAGCGCGCGACGAGGTCGCCGTCGGGGTCAGCAACACCACCGACTTCCTGCGCGCGCACCGCAGCGGCCGGGTCGAGATCGAGGGCACACCGCTGCACCTGAGCCGCGCGCAGCAGCTGTGGCAGGTGACGGTGCGCCGGTCCGAGGACGGCAAGGACGTCGCGCGCGGGCAGGTCCGGGTGCAGTGCGTGCCCGCCGACCGGCTGGCAGGGGGCCGATGAAGCTCGACGCGATGCTGCTCGGGACCCGGCTGCCGAGCGCCGCCGGTTCGGCGGCCGCCGCCGAGGCCGCCGGCTACGACGGGTGGTTCACCGGCGAGACCGCTCACGAGCCGCTGTTGGCGTGCACCGCCGCCGGGGCCGCCACCTCGCGCCTGCAGGTGGGCACCGCGATCGCGGTCGCCTTCCCCCGCTCGCCGATGCACGTCGCGCAGGCGGCGTGGGACCTGCAGGACCTCACCGGCGGCCGCTTCGTGCTCGGCCTCGGCTCGCAGGTCAAGGCCCACGTCGAGAAGCGTTTCAGCGCGACCTGGTCGGCGCCCGCCGCGCGGATGCGCGAGCACGTGCAGGCCCTGCGCGCGATCTGGCACGCCTGGGCGACCGGTGAGCGGCTGGCCCACCGCGGCGAGTTCTACCGCCACACGCTGATGACGCCGTTCTTCACGCCGCCCGACCACGGCCACGGCGCACCACCGGTGTGGCTCGCTGCGGTCGGCCCGAGGATGACCGAGGTGGCCGGGGAGGTCGCCGACGGGCTGCTCTGCCACGGGTTCACCACCGACCGCTACCTGCGTGAGGTGACGCTGCCGGCGCTGACCGCCGGTGCCCGACGGGCGGGACGTGACCGCGACGGGCTCGAGGTGGTGCTGCCGGTGTTCGCCGTGACCGGCCACGACGACGCCGAGGTGGCCGCGTCCGAGGCGTTCGTGCGCCAGCAGATCGCCTTCTACGGCTCCACGCCGGCCTACCGGCCCGTGCTGGACCTGCACGGCTGGGGCGGTCTGCACGAGCAGTTGCACGCCCGTTCCCTGCGCGGCGAGTGGGAGGCGATGGCAGCGGCCATCGACGACGAGGTGCTGCACACCTTCGCGCTGGTCGCGCCGCCCGACCGGCTGGGCACCGAGATCCGGGACCGCTACGCCGGCCTGGCCGACCGGGTGAGCCTCTACACCCCGTTCGTCCCGTCCGTCGACGACGTCGCCCGCCTCGTGCGGGACCTGGCGGGATGAGCCGGGCCGACGGCCGTGGGCCGCTGTTGGTGCTCGCGGCGGCGACGCTGTGGGGCACCGCCGGCACCGCCCAGGAGCTCGGCCCGCCCGAGGCGTGGCCGCCGGCGGTGGCGGCACTGCGCACGCTCACCGGCGGGGCGGTGCTGCTCGCCGTCGTGGTCGCCTGGCGGGGTCGGGCGGCGATCGCCACGGTGGCCCGCGTGGCACGGGGGCCGCTGCTCGGCGCCGCGGCGGCCATCTCGGTGTTCCAGTGGGCCTACTTCACCGGCATCCGCGCGGCCGGTGTCGCGGTCGGCACGCTGCTCGCCATCGGCAGTGCCCCGGTGTGGGCCGGGGTGCTCGAGGCGCTGGCCGGCCGCCGGCCGGGCCGGCGGTGGATGACCGCCACGGGCGTGACGGTGGTGGGCACCGCGCTGCTCGTGCTCGGCGGGTCCGACGCGGGGGCCGGCCCCGACGCGGGCACCACCTCGCCGGCGGGGGTCGTGACCGCGCTCACCGCCGGCGCCGCGTACGCGACCTACACGGTGGCGTCGAAGCGGATGGTCGACCGGGAGGTGGACGGCACGGCCGGGGTGGCCCTCACCTTCGCGGTCAGCGGGGTGCTGCTGGTGCCGGCGCTGCTGCCCCACGGCGTCGCCTGGATCGGACGGACCGACGGCCTGGTCATGATCGCCTGGCTCGCCGTGGGGACCATCGCGCTGGCCTACACCCTGTTCGCCGCCGGTCTGCGCAGCGTCGACGCCCCGACGGCCACGACGCTCACCCTCGCCGAGCCGCTGACCGCGACCGTGCTGGCCGTCGCGGTCGTCGGTGAACGCCTGTCGGCGGGGGCGCTCGCGGGCGCGGCGCTGGTCACGGTCGGGCTGGCGCTCGCCGGCCGCGGTCGTCGGGTCGACGCCCCGGCCGATCCGACCCCGGGTCGGGCGGTGCCCGACCGCTAGGCTGCCGGTCCCTGGTCAACGGAGGATCACGCGTGGTCACGGTCGGCATCGATCTGGGCGGCACCAACATCTACGCCGTCGTGCTGGACGGCGAGGAACGGCTGGGGCGGGCCAAGTTGCGCACCCCCTCGACGGGGGACCGCACCGGGGTCATCGACGTGATGGACGCCGCGGTACGCGACGCGCTGGGAGACGCGGGCCGCGACATCGACGAGGTCACCGGCGTCGGCGTCGGCTCACCCGGCGTCGTCATGGCCGGCACGGTCGGCGGCGCCTCCAACGTCCCCGGGTTCCTCGAGCGCTTCTCGCTGGCCGACCTGCTCAAGCAGAAGGTCGGTCGCGAGGTCCGGGTCACCAACGACGTCACGGCGGCAGCGGTCGCCGAGCACCGCCTGGGTGCCGGACGCGGCACCGACGACCTGCTCGCCGTCCACGTCGGCACCGGCGTCGGCGGCGGCATCATCCTCGGCGGTCGTCCCTTCGAGGGCGGCGCGGGCGGTGCGGGGGAGTTCGGGCACATCGTGGTCCGGCAGGGCGGTGCGGTGTGCCCGTGCGGTCGTCGCGGCTGCGTCGAGGCCTACGCGGGCCGCCGCGCGATGACGCTGGCCGCCGAGCGGGCGAAGGCGGCCGGCACGTCGACGATCCTGTTCGACGTCATGGAGGACAAGGGCAAGGCCCGGGCCACCTCGGGCGTGTTCGCCGCCGCCTACGAGCGCGGCGACACGCTGGTCGCCGACCTGCTCGACGATGCCATCGAGGCGCTCGGTGCCGGCATCGCCAGCGCGGTGAACCTGCTCGACGTCGACGTGGTCGTGCTCGGCGGCGGGTTCGCCGACCGGTTCGGCGGCTGGTTCCGCTCCCGGGTCGACGCGGCGATGCGGCCGCACCTGTTCCTGCAGCCGCCCCGGATCCGCGTCGTGGCCGCCGAACTGGGCGACGAGGGCGGAGCCATCGGTGCCGCGCTGTTGGCCGCCGAGATCTGAGGGTCGAGGCCGAGGCCGGCACCGGGCGTGTCCGCCTCGGCTTGGAGGTGCCCGCGGCGCGGTGGCAGGCTGCCGGGGCGCGTGTCGGCATCCGACACGCGACGGCCACCGAGGGAGGCACGCCCGTGGAGCCGCTGGCGCAGGCACGGTCCATCGTCACCGCACTCGAGGAGGCGGTCGCCACCTCGACGCGGGCGCTCGCCGGGCGCTGCGCGCAGGACGGGCGGATCAGCACCGGCCGGCTCGACGAGCACCAGACGGTCGCCTACGACCTCGCCTCGATCGCCTCGGCGGTCGCCGCCGCCCGCCAGCTGCTGGCCTACGGCGAGCGTGGGGACCACGAGGCGGCCCTGGCGCTGGCCTGGGCGGCCGACGTCGCCGCGGACCTGCAGGGCCGCACCGCCGGCCGCCTCGCCGCCTGGGGCCTCGGAGCCGACCCGCTCGCCGGGGTCGCCGACGCCGTCGCCGCGGGACGCGACCCGGGCGTCCTCGCCGGGCTCGCCGAGCGGGTGCTCACCACCGGCGAGGCCGGACCGCGCCACCTCGACGAGGAACTCGAGATGGTCCGGCAGACCTTCCGCCGGTTCGCCGAGGACAAGGTCGTGCCGGTCGCCGAGGAGGTCCACCGCGAGGACCGCGACATCCCGCAGGACGTCGTCGACGGACTGGCGGAGCTCGGCTGCTTCGCCCTGTCGATCCCCGAGCAGTACGGCGGGTTCTCGGCCGGCGGGGAGGACGAGCTGCTCAACATGGTGCTGGTCACCGAGGAGCTCTCGCGCGGATCGCTCGGTGTGGCCGGCTCCCTGATCACCCGGCCCGAGATCATCGGCACCGCCATCCTCAAGGGCGGAACCGAGGAGCAGAAGCAGCGCTGGCTGCCGCCGATCGCGGCAGGCGAGAAGATGTGCGGTGTCGCGGTCACCGAACCCGACGTCGGCTCCGACGTGGCCGGGGTCAAGGTCTCGGCCACCCGCGACGGCGACGAGTGGGTGCTCAACGGCGTCAAGACCTGGTGCACCTTCGCCGGTCGGGCCGAGTACCTGCTGGTGCTCGCCCGCACCGACCCGGACCGCTCGCTCGGTCACCGGGGCCTGAGCCTGTTCGTGGTCGACAAGCCGTCGTTCGACGGGCACGCCTGGCAGGTGTCGCAGGACGCGGGCGGCGCGATGGACGCCCGGGCGATCCCGACGCTGGGCTACCGCGGCATGCACTCGTTCGAGGTCGTCCTCGACGGCTGGCGGGTGCCGCACGCGAACCTGATCGGCGAGGACGACGGCCTCGGCCGCGGCTTCTACCTGCAGATGCAGGCGTTCGCGAACGCGCGGCTGCAGACCGCGGCGCGGGCGCTCGGGGTGATGCAGTCCGCCCTCGAGCACGCCTGCGGCTACGCGCAGCAGCGCCACGTCTTCGGCACGCCGCTGGCGGGCTACGAGCTCAACCGGACCAAGATCGCGCGGATGGCGGCGATGATCGCCGCCTGCCGGGTGTTCGCCACCGACGTGGCCCGACGGCTCGCCCGCGGCGACGACGACGCCGCCCTGGCGGCCAGCCAGCTCAAGCAGCTGTCGTGCCGGGTCGCCGAGTGGGTCACCCGCGAGGCGCAGCAGATCCACGGCGGCTACGGCTACGCCGAGGAGTACACCGTGTCGCGCCTGTTCGTCGACGCGCGGGTGCTGTCGATCTTCGAGGGCGCCGACGAGGTCCTCGCGCTGCGCGTGATCGCCCGCACGCTGCTGGCCGACGCACTGCGCGACCCGCCGTCCGCCGCGTAGCCCGCCGCGCACGACGCGCCGACTGGCGGGTCCGCCGGCCCGTCCCTAGGGTGCCGGTCCCGGGTGCCGGCCACCGGCCGCGACCGGGCGACCAGGGGTTGGCGGCGTGCTGGAACTGCAGGAACTGCGACGGGTCTTCGGCGACGTCGTCGCCCTCGACGGGCTGTCGTTCGACGTGCGTCGGGGGGAGCTGTGCGGCTTCCTCGGCCCCAACGGCGCCGGCAAGACCACCGCCATGCGGGCCGTGCTCGGCGTGACCCGGCTCGACGGCGGCGAGGTGCGCTGGGACGGCGTCCCGATCACCGCCGACGTGCGGGCCGGCACCGGCTACCTGCCCGAGGAACGCGGCCTGTACGCCAAGATGCCGATCGGTGAGCAGCTGGTGTACTTCGCCCGCCTGCACGGTCTCGACCGGACCACGGCCAACGCCCGGGTCGAGGTGCTGCTCGAGCGGCTCGGGCTGGCCGAGCGGATCGGCGATGCGACCGAGGCGCTGAGCCTCGGCAACCAGCAGCGGGTGCAGTTCGCCGCCGCGCTGGTGCACGAACCGGAACTGCTGGTGCTCGACGAGCCGTTCAGCGGGCTGGACCCGCTGGCCGTCGACATGATGTCGGCGCTGCTGCGCGAGCAGGCCGAACGTGGTGCGGCGGTGGTGTTCTCGTCCCACCAGCTCGACCTCGTCGAGGACCTGTGCAGCACGGTCGCGATCGTCAACGGCGGCCGCACGGTCCTGCACGGGGACGTGGCCGAGCTCAAGAGTCGTGGGCCGACGCGGTTGCGTGTGGTCGTCGACGGGCCGGAGCGGTGGATCGCGAGCATCCCGCCCGAGGCGCGGGTCGTGGCCCGCGACGGCGACGAGTTCACGCTCGTGCTCGACGACGACGTCGACCCGGTCGGTGTGCTCCAGCACGCCCGCCAGAGCGGTCCGGTGGTCCGCATGAGCCTCGAGCAGCCACGTCTGTCCGAGCTGTTCCGCGACGCGGTGGGAGAGCCGGTCTGATGCGCACCCGACAGATCCTGCTCGTCGCCGGTCGGGAGATCCGCCAGCGCCTGCGCTCCAAGGCGTTC